>NZ_JCALDR010000019.1:0-117703 GCF_059812965.1 Mycobacterium sp. NGS29 | reverse complement strand
TTCCTGATCGGCGGCTTCGGCCACGGGGCCGGGCGGTCGAAGGCAGCGGTGAAGTTCTTGCTGTACAACCTGTTCGGCGGGTTGATCATGCTCGCGGCGGTGATCGGGCTGTACGTGGTGACCGCCCAGCACTCGGTAGGTGGTGGGGCCGGCACCTTCGACTTCCGCGAGATCGTGACCGGCGTGCAGTGGGGCCGTTACAGCGACGTCGATCCCGCCGTCTTCAAGGCGCTGTTCCTGGGCTTCATGTTCGCGTTCGCCGTCAAGGCACCGCTGTGGCCGTTCCACCGCTGGCTGCCCGACGCTGCGGTGGAGTCGACCCCGGCCACCGCCGTGTTGATCACCGCGGTGATGGACAAGGTCGGTACCTTCGGCATGCTGCGCTACTGCCTGCAGCTGTTCCCGGACGCCTCAACCTATTTCCGTCCGGTGATCGTGACGCTGGCCATCATCGGGGTGATCTACGGCGCCATTGTGGCAATCGGACAGGCCGACATGATGCGTTTGATCGCCTATACCTCGATCTCGCACTTCGGGTTCATCATCGCGGGCATCTTCGTGATGACCACCCAGGGTCAGAGCGGCTCCACGCTCTACATGCTCAACCACGGCATCTCCACCGCGGCGGTGTTCCTGATCGCCGGTTTCCTGGTCTCCCGGCGCGGCAGCAGGTTGATCGCCGATTACGGCGGGGTGCAGAAGGTGGCCCCGGTCCTGGCCGGCACCTTCCTGGTCTCCTGTATGGCCACCCTGTCGCTGCCCGGGCTGGCACCGTTCGTCAGCGAATTCCTGGTGCTGCTGGGCACTTTCAACCGGTACTGGCTGGCCGCGGCGTTCGGAGTCACCGCGCTGGTGCTGGCGGCCATCTACATGCTGTGGCTGTACCAGCGCGTGATGACCGGACCGGTGGCCGCCGGCAACGACAAGATCCGTGATCTCGCCGGCCGCGAAATGATCGTCGTCGCACCGCTCATCGCATTGCTGCTGGTACTCGGGGTCTACCCGAAACCGATACTGGACGTAGTCAATCCGGCCGTCGCCAACACGATGCGCACGATCGGGCAGCACGATCCCAAGCCCGTCGTGCCGATGAACGGCGTACCCCGTAGAGCCGAAGGACCGCACCGATGAACCTGTCCACCATCAGCGTCGAATACTTCCTGCTGTCGCCGATGTTCATCGTGTTCGGCGTCGCGGTGGTCGGCGTGCTGGTCGAAGCGTTCGTACCGCGCCGGAGTCGCTATGGCGCGCAGGTGATCTTGACTCTCGGCGGCTTCGTCGCCGCGTTCGTCGCGGTCGTACTGGTGGCGCGGTCGGTACCCGCAGATGGTCAGCGCGCGGTGCTCGGCGCGATGGCGGTGGACCGTCCGGCGCTGTTCCTGCAGGGCACCGTGCTGCTGGTGGCGGTACTGGCCACCATCTTCGTCGCCGAGCGCAGCCATGTCGTGACGAAGACGAAGGTCTTCGCGGGCCTGGATTCCTTTACCCCGCAAGCCTCCTCGGTGCCCGGTAGCGACATCGAGCAGGAGGCGCAGCGCGCCGGAGCCGCCCAAACCGAGCTGTTTCCGCTGCTGACGCTGTCGGTCGGCGGCATGCTGGTGTTCCCCGCGTCCAACGACCTGCTGACCATGTTCGTCGCGCTGGAAGTGCTGTCGCTGCCGTTGTATCTGCTGTGCGGACTGGCCCGGCACCGCCGGCTGCTGTCGCAGGAGTCGGCGCTGAAATACTTTCTGTTGGGCGCGTTCTCGTCGGCGTTCTTCCTCTACGGTGTGGCGTTGCTGTACGGGGCGACCGGCACCCTGAACCTGAACGGTATCCGCGATTCGCTTGCGACCCAGAACGATACGACGATGGCTCTGGCTGGTGTGGCCCTGCTGTCGGTGGGCCTGCTGTTCAAGGTCGGCGCCGTCCCCTTCCATTCCTGGATTCCCGACGTGTATCAGGGCGCACCCACGCCCATCACTGGCTTCATGGCGGCGGCCACCAAGGTTGCGGCCTTCGGGGCGGTGCTGCGGGTGATCTACGTTGCGCTGCCGCCCTTGCATGCTGATTGGCGTCCGGTGCTGTGGGGGGTCGCGATCCTGACCATGGCCGTCGGCACCATCACCGCCATCAACCAGACCGACGTCAAGCGGATGCTGGCCTATTCGTCGGTGGCACACGTCGGCTTCATCTTCACGGGCGTGATCGCCGACAATTCCGCCGGCCTGTCAGCAACGTTGTTCTACCTGGTCGCCTATAGCTTCAGCACGGTGGGCGCGTTCGCGATCGTCGGCCTGATCCGCGACGCCGACGGTGTGGAAGAGGCGTCTTTAGCGCGCTGGGCCGGCCTGGGCCAGCGCTCCCCCATTGTCGGCGTGATGCTGTCGATGTTCCTGTTGGCGTTTGCCGGCATTCCGCTGACGAGCGGCTTCATCAGCAAGTTCGCGGTGTTCCGGGCGGCCGCCCAGGGCGGTGCGGTTCCGCTGGTGATCATCGGTGTGACGTTCAGCGCGATCGCAGCCTACTTCTACGTGCGGGTGATCGTGTCGATGTTCTTCACCGAGCCCACCGAAGACACACCGCGGGTGGTGGAGCCCGGCGTACTGAGCAAAGCCGCAATTGCGGTGTGCGCGTTGGTGACTGTGGGGTTGGGGATCTTCCCGCAGCCGGTGTTGGACCTGGCCGACCAGGCCGGGCAGTTGCTGCATTAAGAGAAGCTAACTCCGGCCGAGTACCCCTCGGAAGAACCCGGCCTGGAAGTCGCCGATAATGAAAAATCCCGAGCTGAACATGCCCAGATTGCCGACGCCGGTGTTGCCGTAGCCAGGGTTGAAAGCGCCGATATTCGCCCCTCCGGTGTTCCAGATTCCGACGGCGCTGCCGCCGGAGTTGAAGAGCCCCGTGGTGAACGGTGCGGTGTTACCCACGCCGGAGCTGGGGCCGTTGAACCACGACGGGTCGGAGTTGCCATAGCCGGACGAATTATGGGTCGAGTTGAAAAACCCGGAGGTATTGGGTGCGGTGTTACCGAAACCCGACGTCGTCGCTCCGACCGGAGTGGTTGAGCTGCCGATCCCCGTGTTCAGGCCGCCCGCGTTGAACAATCCCGTATTGGTACCACCCGAACTGCCCCAACCGGTGTTCCGGTCACCGGCATTCGAGAAGCCGGTGTTGTATTCACCGGTGTTGGCCGACCCGGTGTTGTTGTCGCCGGCGTTGCCGAAGCCGAAGTTCAACAAGCCGGCGTTTCCGGAGCCGAAGTTGAGGCTGCCCGCGTTGCCGATGCCGAAATTGCTGGTACCGAAGTTGCCGATACCGACATTGTCACTTCCTGAGTTCCAGAACCCGGTATTCAAGTTTCCGGAATTGCCGAATCCGAAGGAGCCGTTACCGGAGTTGAAGAAGCCGACGTTGCCGTCGCCGGAGTTGCCGAACCCGATGTTGCCGTTGCCGGAGTTGCCGAAGCCGATGTTGCCGATCCCGGTGTTCAGCGCACCGATGCCGATCTGATTGTCGCCGGTGAGCCCGAAGCCGATGTTGTTGTTCCCGGTGTTGCCGAACCCGAAGTTCCTGTTCCCGAAGTTGCCGAAACCGACGTTGTCTGAGCCGATGTTGGCGGCACCCAAGTTGGTGGCTCCCCGGTTCGCACTGCCGATGTTGTTACCGAAGTTCCCTTCGGTCGGATGAGAACTGTTGGCGCTGCCGAGGTTTCCGTTGACGTTGTTGCCGATGCCGAAGTTGCCTTGGCCGTGGTTGCCCAAGCCGATATTCAGCTGGCCGTCGTTGCCGAAACCGATATTGATGGCCCCGTAGTTGCCGAACCCGACGTGGTAATCACCCCGGTTTCCGCCGCCGAAGTTCAGGTTTCCCTGGTTGCCACCGCCGAAGTTGCGGCTACCGACGTTGCCGCTGCCCAGGTTCAGGTCCCCGAGATTTCCGCCGCCCAGATTCCAGTTCCCGATGTTTCCCAGGCCGGTGTTGAGGGCGGGAAACGTTTCCAGCATGGCAGTCCAGGGCGACAATGCGGCCGCCGCTGCCGAGGCGCCGCCGTGATAACCGACCATCGCTGCCACATCGGCAGCCCAGAACTCTTCATAAACACTCTCCGCCGCCGCGATCGCGGGCGCGTTCTGCCCGAACACATTGGATAACACCAACTGCACGAACGCGTTTCGGTTAGCTGCCACGGCCACCGGGTGCACAATTGCCGCGCGGGCCGCTTCGAACGCGCTGACAACACCCTGAGCCGAAGCCGACATGCTTGACGCCTGAGTAGCGGCCGCCGAAAGCCAGCTCGCATACGGCGTCGCTGCGGCGGCCATCGCCTGCGCCGCCGCACCCTGCCACGCTTGACCCGTCAGATCCGAGACCACGGTCGCGAAAGACTGCGCGGATTCCGCTAATTCGACGGCCAGCCCGTCCCAGGCCGCGGCCGCGGCCAACATCGGCACCGAACCCGCACCGGCCAGCATTCGCAACGAGTTGACCTCGGGCGGTAGCGTGAAAAAACTCAAGGTGGTATCCCCTTCGAGGGTTCCAGTCGGGCCGTGGTCCGCCCTCTCGGGCCACCCGCGAATCTAGGCGACTTCGCAGCCGGATTCCGGTAAATCACCAGATTGGCTTGTCACCAAACAGAATTCAGATCAACCGGGCATGGGCCCGGTCCGGGTCAGCGGAAGATTCCGGCCACGTCGTCGCTCCGGTTGAACGCGCCCGCACTGCCGTTGCCCCAGTTCGACACGCCACTGCTCTGGCTGCCAACGTTTCCGATGCCGGTGCTGGCGCTTCCGGAGTTCCAGACGCCAACCGAGCCCTCTGCGGCATTGAACCAACCCACCAGTCCTGATCCGTTGTTGCTGATCCCGACGTTGCCGCCACCCACATTGTTGAATCCGGACATGTAGAGGCTCGCCCCGACCTCGGTGTTCTGGAATCCCGACGTGTGGTCGCCGGTGTTGAAGAACCCCGAGGTGCCTATTCCGCTGTTGCCGAATCCCGACCACGTCACGCCCACCGGGGTCGTGGAGCTGCCTATACCGGTGTTCAGATCGCCCGAGTTCATCACGCCGGTATTGGAGTCACCCGAGTTGCCGTAGCCGGTGTTGAAGTAACCCGAGTTGAAGTCACCGGTATTGGCGTTGCCGGCGTTGAAACTGCCGGTATTGGACGAACCGGCGTTACCGAGCCCCATGTTGCCGTAGCCGCCGTTACCGATACCCATGTTGAAGTCGCCCGCATTGCCGACGCCGAAGTTGGCGTAACCCGCATTTCCGACGCCGGTGCCGAACGAGCCTGCGTTCCAAAAGCCGGTGTCCGTATTGCCGGCATTACTGAAGCCGAAGTTCCCGTTGCCGGAGTTGAAGAACCCGACGTTTCCGTTGCCGGAGTTGAAGAACCCGATGTTGTTGTTGCCGGAATTCCCGAAACCGAGGTTTCCGATGCCACCGTTCAGAGCACCGATGCCGAATTGGTTGTCGCCGCTGAGTCCGAATCCGATGTTGTTGTTACCGCTGTTGCCGAATCCGAAGTTGTAGCTGCCGTTGTTGCCGAACCCGACGTTGTTCCAGCCATTGTTGCCGCTACCGAGATTGAACCAACCGAGATTGCCGCTGCCGACGTTGCGGTCACCGATGTTGCCACCACCCAGGTTCCCGTCGCCGCTGTTACCCAACCCGAAGTTGCTGTTGCCGAAGTTGCCGCTGCCCAGGTTGAGGCTGCCGATGTTTCCGCTGCCGAGGTTGGTGTGTCCGAGATTGCCACTGCCCAGGTTGAAGAAGCCCTCGTTTCCGCTGCCGATATTCAGGTTGCCGACGTTGCCGCCACCGAAGTTCACGTTTCCGGCATTGCCGCTGCCCAGGTTCAGGTCGCCGAAGTTGCCGCCGCCGAGGTTCCAGGCACCGATGTTGCCCAGGCCGGTGTTGATATCCGGGAATGTGATTGCCGCTGGCGCAGACACTGTGCCGACGATCGGAGCCAAGGGGCCCAGGTCGAGCAGGAACGCCGGGGTAGCGGCGGGGCCGAAGATGCCGGACTGGTTGTCGCCCTGGTTGAAGAGGCCGGCGCTGAACTGGCCCGCGTTGCCGACTCCCGAACTGTTGTTACCGCTGATGCCGATGCCTGATGCGAACAGCGCGGAGTTGAAGAAGCCGACGCCGGAGTCACCCGTATTGCCAATCCCTACGCTGGCAAAGCCCGAGTTGTTGAAACCCGACGTGTAGGCGTTGCTGTTGTTGAAGCCAGACACTTGACCCCACCCCATGATGGGGTCGGAATTGTTGAAGCCGGAGGCGTTATTCGCCGAGTTGTTGAACCCGGAGCTGCCGGTGCCGGTATTGCCGATCCCAGACGAGGTCGCCCCGAGCGGCGTCGTGGAACCACCGATTCCGGTGTTGAAGTCGCCTGAATTGAGCAGACCCGTGTTGGTGTCGCCTGCGTTGCAGATTCCGGTATTGATTGAACCCGAATTCGAGAAGCCCGTGTTGTACTGCCCGGAATTGAAGAATCCGGAGTTGTTGAATCCCGAATTGCCGGACCCGGCATTATCGAAACCGGCATTCGCCGATCCAAAATTGGAGCTACCGGCATTGCCGAAGCCCATGTTGAGGCTGCCCGCGTTGCCGAAGCCGGTGTTCGTGCTTGCCGCGTTCCAGAACCCGGTGTTGGTGCTTCCGCCATTCGAGAACCCAAAGTTTCCGTTTCCGGAGTTGAAGAGGCCGACGTTCCCGTCGCCGGAGTTGAAGAACCCGATGTTGTTGTTACCTGAGTTCCCGAAACCGATGTTCCCGAGGCCGGAGTTCAGCGCGCCGATACCGAACTGATTGTCGCCGGTGAGACCGAAGCCGATATTGTTATTGCCGGAGTTGCCGAAACCGAAGTTGAAATTGCCGTTGTTTCCGAAGCCGACGTTGTGCAAGCCGAGGTTGCCGCTGCCCAGATTGAAGGCGCCAGCGTTGCCACTGCCGAAGTTCGTGCCACCGACGAAGGTGGACGGATGGAAGGTGTTTCCGAAACCCAGATTCCCACTGCCGAGGTTGCCCAGACCGAAGTTGCCGCTACCTCTGTTGCCGAGCCCGATATTCACGTTACCGGAATTGCCGAGTCCCAAATTGGTGGAACCGATGTTCCCAAATCCGAAATTGCTGTAACCGAGATTTCCGAAGCCGAAGTTCGTGGCACCGGTGTTCCCGCTACCGACATTCGCATTCCCGGAGTTACCGCCGCCCAGGTTGAAGTCACCGATATTGCCGCCGCCGAGGTTCCAGGACCCGATATTTCCCAGACCGGTGTTGAACTCCGGGATCGTGGCCGCCGCCGCGCTCGCCGCCACCTGGCCGAGGCCAGTCAATCCAGCCAACGACGAACCCCACGACGCGAGCGCAGACACAGCCGCCGATGCCCCGCTGTAGTAGCCGACCATTGCCGCCACGTCGGCAGCCCAGAACTCCTCGTAGATACTCTCGGCGGCCGCGATAGCCGGCGCATTCTGGCCGAAGATATTCGACATCACCAACTGCACGAACGCATTTCGGTTCGCTGCCACCGCCAGGGGGTGTATGGTCGCGGCCCGCGCCGCCTCGAACGCACTCACCGCCGCCTGCGCCGATCCGGCGGCGCCCACCGCCCGCGCCGCCGCCGCACTCAACCACGCCGCATACGGCGCCGCCGCAGCCGCCATCGCCTCCGCCGCGGCGCCCTGCCACGCTTGAGCCGCCAACCCAGACGTCACCGACGAGAACGACTGCGCCGCCGTCGACAATTCGTCGGCCAAACCATTCCAGGCCGCCGCTGCCTGCAATAGCGGAGCCGGGCCTGCGCCGGAAAGTAGCCGCACGGAGTTGATTTCCGGCGGTAGTCCGAAGAAACTCATCAGACGCTCCCCTTCGTTGAGTCACAGGCCGCAACCGACCCACCGGACACACACTGTATGACTTTTCCTCGTGGCTATCCGGCAAATGCAAAAACCTCATGCAATAGCGACTCGCCTGAACGGAACACGCGCTCCGATCAATTCAGAAAGGGCCGGGTGGCCAGTACATAAATGGCCACCACCGCGAACGGGGCCAACAGCGGCAGCCACGGCACCTGCAGCGGGAACGACGTCGCAACCAACCCGACGAAGGTAAACCCCACAGCACCAACAACCGTCGTCCAGGATTGAGCGAGGTGTCGGCTCGTCAGGTAGCCCACCGCGCAGAGCCCGGACAGCGCAGCAAGTACCGGTGAGCTATCCGCGACGACGATCGCCGCGACCGCCGACAACACGGCAACCGTTGCCGCGGCGCGTATGACGAGTCCCGCTCCCACCGCCAGCACCGCGATCGCCGGAAATGCCAACGCAGGCCCGTGCGTGTCGATGGCGGCCAGTCCAACCATCAGCAGCCCAAGAACTGTCGGCATCTCAACGCCTGCCCTGTCCCCGGACCCGACGCCGGCGGTCCGGCAGTCCACCCAGCGAATGTTCCAGTGAGCGATCCCCCGGCCAGGACAGCACATCCACGCCCACCGTCGCCATGTCGCGGTACATGGCAGACCGTTGCAACGTCCACATACGGATGATCAGCGGATCATGCTCGCCTTCGAATGGGGAGTTGTCGAGGACGTCGACAGCTACCACCACATGGCCGCGCCTGCGCAAGTCGATCAGTGCCAGGGCGAATTCGGTGTCGAGCAGGGTGGAGAACGCAAAGACGATCGCACCCGCCGGTACCGCGGCACGGGGTGCCAGCGTGCCGGTGGCATTGTCGAACTGCTCGCCGGCACCCAGCACGGTGTCGAGCACCCGGTAGAACTGACGTTGGCCGATGTCGGCGCCCAGCCAGCGCGGCCGGTTGCCGCCCAGCGCGACGATGCCGGCGCGATCTCCGTTGCGCAACGCGGTTTGTACCACCTGCGCGGCGCCCCGCACTACGCGTTCGGTCGCGGCGGTCGCCGGACCCGCGGGCTGACGGTACGTGTCGATCAGCACCACCACGTCGGCCGCGCGGTCGGTCAGCCGTTGCGTGACGTGCAATCGTCCCCGCCGCGCGCTCACCGCCCAGTTCACCGCGCGCAGTTGGTCGCCGGGGACGTAGGGCCGAATATCGGCATATTCGACACCCGGGCCGATGTGCCGGGTCAGGTGGGCACCCAACCGGTCGAGCAACTCGGTCTGCGGAATGGACGTGGACTGTGGTGGCGTCAAAGGGAATACGATGACGTTGGATACATCGGCGGTCCCGGTGCCCTGCACCAGACCGCCGCGGGCGAGGACGTCGACGCGGGCCGTGATCGGATAGCGGCCCCAACGTTGCGCCACCGCGGTCACCGCTTTTCCCTCACCGGCATCCGCAACCTCGAGTTCCATGCCGGGAAGCGCGGATACCGCCAGCTCGACCGTCGCCTCCACGGAATCCGTTGTTGTCCAGACCTTTATCCGTGCCTCTTCGAGCTCGAAACATCGCTGGGCATCTGGCTCACCATGCACCTGCACGGTCGGGACTGGGTGTTGCCAACCCAGCGAGCACAAGACCCCGAGCAGCGGCGCGGCGAAGGCGATGAGCTGCCAGCGTCCACTGATGACCGCAGCGACCAGCGCGACGCCCGCACAGGTGGCGATTGCCAGCGTCAATGGCGATGCGCGCCAGCGCAACTCGACTTCCCGAGTCTGGATCACGCCGATCCGCCGTTAGCCCGCGGCACAGGCAGGCGTCGCAACAATTCCCCGACCACGTCAGCACCCTGGATCTTGCGCACCCACATCTCGGGTCGCACCGTAATACGGTGTGCGACAGCGGCTGTGGCAAGCGCCTTCACGTCCTCGGGAATCACGAAGTCGCGGCCGAGCAACAGCGCCCGGGCGCGCGCGAGTTGAACGAGGTCGAGTTCCGCACGCGGACTGGCCCCGACCGCAACCTGCGGATGATGTCGGGTGGCGGTGGCCAGCGACACCACATAGTGCAGGACATCCTCGTGCACCGTGACCTGCTCGACCGATTCGCGCATCGTCAGCAGATCGTGCGCGTCGACAACCTGGTTCACCGTCGGTTGGGCCGAGCCACGGTCCAGCCGTCGGCGCAGCATCGCCGCCTCGTCCTGCTCGGACAGATAGCGCAGTTCCAGGCGGATCGCGAACCGGTCCAGTTGTGCCTCCGGCAGCGGATAGGTGCCTTCGTACTCGATCGGATTGTCGGTAGCCAGGACGATGAACGGCGTTGGCAGGCGGTGGGTTTGACCGTCGATGCTGACCTGACCCTCGGCCATCGCCTCGAGCAGGGCGGCCTGCGTCTTGGGCGGCGTGCGGTTGATCTCGTCGGCGAGCAGGAGGTTGGTGAAGATCGGTCCGCGCCGGAAATCGAAACGGCCGGACTGCATGTCATAGATCGTCGAACCGAGCAGATCGGCCGGCAGCAGGTCCGGAGTGAATTGCACCCGGGTGAATTCCAGTCCCAGTGCCGAGGCGAACGAACGTGCGATCAGAGTCTTGCCGAGACCGGGCAGGTCTTCGATCAGCACATGGCCGCCCGCGAGGACGGCGGTCAAGATCAGCGTCAGAGCCGAACGCTTCCCGACCACGACGCGTTCGATTTCATCTAGTACTGCTTCACAATTGGCGGTGGTCTTCTCGGCCGGCATCGTCATACCTGTTCCAACTTTCGCAGAATCTCTTCCAGCGCCGCCCGTCCGGGACCCGATTGCCGGTGGCTATCGGTATTCCCGACGTTATTTGGATTAACCCATTCCCATAGCTGAGCTCCGAACAGCATCTGGCCGGTCGCGTTGTAAGCCGCCGGATCCTTCGCCTGCCGTTGGCCGGTGGCCATCTGGTAGCGCCGCGCCAACATCGGGCGCAAGTGACGATCCCAGTCCGCGCGGGTCGATTCCGACCATCGGATCGTGGTCTCGGTCGTGGCCAGCCAACGGCGCAATCCTTCGCCGGGATCGTCGGAGTCCGGTTCGGCGACCGATTCGTTCGGGTGTCCCAGGACACGGCGAACATTGAGCAGCACCAAAGCCAGACCCACCCCGGCCGCGGCGAGCACGAACCGCCGGTCCTGCAGGATCAGTGCCAGGGCCTCGGTGCCGAGGATGAGCAAAATGCCAAGCAAGATAAGCTTTTTCATGGTCGCGCACCTGACCGCGGTGTGATTTCTTCGAGGACGAGTTCGAGCACACGAACCGCGGTCTCCCGGTGGACCTCGTTCATCACGTGGGGGCTGAACCGCGCTTCCTCGAACAAATTGACCAGCTGGACGGCGTTTTCGGCATGCAGCGCATGGTGTTCGACGGCGCGGGCCAGCACTTCGGTCGGCGTGTCGAAATCCTGGGGGACCGCGCCGGGGACGTTGGCCAGCTCACGTTCCATCGCTGCGTAGCACGCGATGATCGCCTCGCGGGGTTCGCGGCTGAGGTCGGTCATTTCGGCGAGACCGACTTCGGCTGCGCGCACCAGCGTTTCGGACGCGGTCTGGGGTGGCGGCGCATCGCTGTCACCATCGCGGGTGGTTTTCGTGGTCGGCGTGGGTCGTCGACGTCGCGACGCGATGGCACCGCCGATGAACAACATCAGCAGCACAGGCGCACTCGCGAGCAGGATTCCGAGCGTGTCGGTGGAGTCTTTGTGCTGCGGCGGTTGTTTCGGTGGCTGTCCGGTGCCCGAACCGGTTGACGGCGTTGTGGTCGAGTTCTGTTGCGCCGCATCGAGTCCCAGATCAGGTGGGACGAACAGCCGGGAGAGCAGGATTGCGGTCAACAGCCACGCGACGATCACCCCCAGTCCGATCAGGACGACGCGCCAACTAGGTCGAGCACTGCCACGGCCAAGCAATTGGGACAACTCACCGGCACTGGGCGCTGCGGCACGCGGGTCGCGTAGCCGGGCGACGATCGAAAACGCCACCAGCACGAGCGTGCCCGCGAGCGCCGCGGTCAGGAACATCAGTGCCGCCGGACTGCCGCCCGATTCCCGCACGCTGGAACCGTGATGAGCGGGTAGGTAACCGCGCAAAGCCGCGGCGACCACGATCAGCAGGGCGATCATCAGGACAACGCGTGCGGTGGGCTTGTCGACTCGCCCCATAGCCGAAGGCTAGCCGTGGCGGCGTGCCGCGGTCCAGAACGGTGGTGCTCCACAACTCGCGACCGTGCCAGAGCACCGGCCAGCAATACGGGGTATAGTCGTACATATGTTCGAGTCACACGATATTCCCGCTGCTCGACGGGCCATGGAAGCTGAACTGATCGCCCGGATCACCGCCTGCGAACACGCCAAGAGCGTCGCAGCCGCCGAACAGGCCCGCGCCACCGCCGCCCTGGCTGTGGTGCGGTGCAGCGCCGAAGCCGCCACCGGAGTACCCGCCCGCAAACAGGGACGCGGACTGGCCAGCGAGATCGCCCTGGCCCGGCACGATTCCCCCGCCCGCGGCGGCCGCCACCTCGGCTTCGCCAACGCCCTGGTCCACGAAATGCCGCACACCCTGGCCGCACTGGAATCCGGTGCGTTGTCCGAGTGGCGCGCCACCCTGATCGTGCGCGAATCAGCCTGCCTGGACCTTCAGGACCGCCAAACGCTGGACCGCGAACTGTGTGCAGATGTCACGGCACTGCACGGGATGGGTGATCAACGGGTGACCGCAGCGGCCAAGGCCATCGCCTACCGTCTCGACCCGCATGCCGTCGTCGAGCGCGCCGCGAAAGCCGAGCATGAACGCACCGTGACCATCCGGCCCGCTCCCGACACCATGACCTGGGTCAGCGCCCTGCTTCCGGTGGCCAAAGGTGTCGGCGTCTACGCTGCGCTGCGCCGCGCCGCCGACACCACGTTCGACGGCCGCTCCCGCGGCCAAGTCATGGCCGACACCCTGATCGAACGCATCACCGGCACCCCCGCCGACGTACCTGCCCCTGTCGACGTCAATGTGGTCATCTCCGACGAGACACTGCTCGGCGACGGCAACGAACCAGCCGTACTCGACGGCTACGGACCCATCCCCGCCGCGGTTGCCCGCAATCTGATCGGCAGCGCCCTGGCCGACGCCCGCTCGCGGGCCACCTTGCGCCGCCTCTACACCCACCCCAAAACCGGTGCCCTGCTCGCCATGGAGTCCCGCTCCCGCACCTTCCCCCGCGGGCTGGCCCACTTCATCGGGCTACGCGACCAAACCTGCCGCACCCCCTACTGCGACGCCCCCATCCGCCACCGCGACCACGCCCAACCCCATCACTGCGGCGGACCCACCACCGCGCATAACGGCCTGGGTACCTGCGAACACTGCAACTACGCCAAGGAAGCACCCGGCTGGAGCGTCGAAACCAGCACCGACACCGGTACCCACACCGCCACTTACACCACCCCACCGGTGCCCGCTACCAATCCACCGCCCCGCCGCCGGTCGGCCGCCCACGAATCGAGCTCAGCGAAATTGAAGCAGCTGTCAAGATCACGCTGATCGACCGACATGCCGCTTGACGTGGATTCAGACTGTGAACGGTGTGAAGCTGCCATCGAGCACCTGGTGGTGACCGATGGTGCGGCCGGTGACCTCGCCGGGGTCGACGTGCGTCAGTTGCACAGCGGCCTGGGCGAATTCCTCGGCGGAACTCACGTCGTCGAAACCGCGCGCGTAATAAGACAGCCCCGGCGTCATGATCGGCTTGGACGGCGCCAGGGCGTTGACCGCAATGTGGTAGTCGGCCAGGTCGAACGCCGCGCACTGGGTCAGGTGTTCGAGGGCGGCTTTGGAGCCGCCGTATCCCGGCAGCACCCCGGCGCCGCGGTCGGCGTAGGGTCCGTCGCCGGGCAGCCGCGAGGCGATCGAGGTGATGTTGACGATCGATCCGCCGCCAGCCTCGATCATGTCCGGGCAGACCAGTTGCATGAGTTCGTATGCGGCGAAGATCGAGATCTCGAAGTGCCGGCGATAGGCAGCCAGCGGAACGCTGACGAAGCCCGGCCAATCGGGCTTGGGCGCTGTGTTGGCCGCTTTGGCGCGACGCTGCGCTCCCGGCCGGCCGGGAGCGGTGAAGGCGGCGTTATTGATCAGGGTCGTGATGGGCCCCAGGGCGTCCCGCGCCTCGGCGACCACCCGGCCGATGTCGTCACGGTCGGTCAGATCGGCCCGCACCGCCACCGCTCGGCCCCCGGCCGATTCGATCTCGGCCACCGTCTCGCCGATGGTGCCGGGCAGCCGCTCGTCCCAAACCGCCTCGGTGCGCCCGACGACGGCCACCGGGGCGCCGTCGGCGGCCAGCGCCAGCGCGATTGCCCGTCCCAGCCCGCGACTGGCACCCGTGACGATCGCGGTCACCGGTTGACCCCGTGCACGACGATGGCGGTGGTCTGGTCGACCCAGGCGTCGTCCAACTCCGGATACAGCAGCACCCTCAGCATGGTGGCTCCCCCTATCAACTCGATGAGTCGGCCCGGATCGACGTCGGGATGGGCTTCGCCGCGTTCGATGGCCTCGCGCAGTCGCACCCGGACCGCCTCGAAAAGGCCGGCGAACCGGGCCATCACCCGTGCGTTGAGTTCCGGGTCCGCGGTCATGTCCGCCATGAGCCCGGGCAGCGCAGCGCGCACCACGGGTGTGGTGAAGATGTCGCGCGTGGCTTCGAACATCATCCGAATGTCGGCGGCGAAGTCCCCCGCCGGCGTTTCCAGGGCAGTCGGCGCAACCGGAAAGGCAGCCTCGTGAACCAGCTCGGCCTTGCTCGACCACCTTCGGTACAGTGCCGACTTAGTGGTTCCCGCCCGTTCGGCGACCGCGGCCAGGCTCAGATTCGAATACCCGATCTGCACAAGCAGTTCCGAGGTCGCCGACAAGATGGCCGAGTCGATGCGCGGATCGCGCGGCCGCCCGGCGCCCGAGGCCTTGTCAAGGGATGGCAGGTCTGCTTTCATAACGCTACCTACCGTATCGTAATTATCTCGCGAAGGAAGCCTCGTGGCCAATGAACCGGCGGTCGAAGATGTCGGCCGCATGCAACGCTCGAGCCGCGACACCACCACCGTCCCGCAACTGATCTCGCAGTGGCTGTCGACCGTGTTGCCGGTGGCACCGGACATCACCGTGGAGAGCGGCGTCGACTCCACCGGCATGTCCTCGGAGACCATCATCTTGACCGCGCGATGGGCGGACCAAGAGCAGAAGCTGGTGGCCCGGGTCGCACCCACCAACCAAGACGTCCCGGTGTTTCCGACCTATCGCCTCGACCACCAATTCGACGTGATCCGCAAAGTCGGCGAACTGACCGACGTCCCGGTTCCGCGGATGCGCTGGATCGAGAACACCGGGGAGGTGTTGGGAGCACCCTTCTTCCTGATGGACTACGTCGAGGGCGAGGTGCCGCCCGACGTCATGCCTTACACGTTCGGCGGCAACTGGTTCGCTGACGCGCCGGCCGAGCAGCAACGCAAACTGCAGGATGCGTCGGTCGGGATTCTGGCAACGCTGCACTCGATCCCGGAGGCGGACAAGACGTTTGGCTTCCTGACGGAGGGTCTCACCGGCGATACCGCTCTGCGCAAACATTTCAGCTGGGTCAGGTCCTGGTATGAGTTCGCTGTCCCCGATATCGGCCGCTCGCCCTTGGTGGAGCGCAGTTTCGAATGGCTGCAAGACAATTGGCCGGAACAGGCCGACACGCGTGAGCCGGTCTTGCTGTGGGGCGACGCCCGGGTGGGCAACGTCTTGTACCGGGACTTCACTCCGGTGGCGGTGCTGGACTGGGAGATGGTGACGCTGGGCCCGCGGGAACTGGATGTCGCCTGGATGATCTTCGCGCACAAGGTTTTCGAGGAACTCGCCGGCCTGGCCACGCTGCCGGGACTACCGCAGGTGATGCGCGAGGAAGACGTCCGCGACACCTATGGTCGGCTCACCGGCGTACACCTCGACGACCTGCACTGGTTCTACGTGTATTCCGGCATCATGTGGGCCTGTGTCTTCATGCGCACCGGAGCCCGGCGCATTCACTTCGGCGAGGCCGAAAGGCCCGATGATGTCGAATCGCTGTTCTACCACGCCGGATTGATGAAACGCCTTATCGGAGAGGACAACTGATGCTCGGCCCGCTCGACGAGTACCCGGTACACCAGATTCCCCAGCCGATCGCCTGGCCGGGCTCCTCGGACCGCAACTTCTACGATCGCTCCTACTTCAACGCCCACGACCGGACCGGTGACATCTTCGTGATCACCGGCATCGGCTACTACCCCAACCTCGGTGTCAAAGACGCGTTCCTGCTCATCCGGCGCGGCGACATCCAGACGGCGGTGCACGTGTCCGACGCCATCGACCAGGACAGGCTGCATCAGCATGTCAACGGCTACCGGGTAGAGGTCGTCGAACCGCTGCGCAAGATCCGGATCGTGCTCGACGAAACCGAAGGCGTCGCAGCCGATCTCACCTGGGAAGGCCTATTCGACGTCGTACAGGAGCAGCCGCACATTCTGCGGACGGGTAACCGCGTCACGCTCAACGCACAGCGCTTCGCCCAGCTGGGCAGTTGGAGCGGACAGCTGTCGATCGACGGCGACGAGATCACCGTCGACCCCTCGGTGTGGATCGGCAGCCGAGACCGGTCCTGGGGTATCCGGCCGATCGGCGAGGCCGAACCGGCGGGGCGCCCGGCCGACCCGCCGTTCGAAGGCATGTGGTGGCTCTACGTTCCGATCGCGTTCGAGGACTTCGCGATCGTGCTGATCATCCAGGAGGAGCCCAACGGGTTCCGTTCGCTCAACGACTGCACCCGGGTATGGCGCGACGGGCGGGTCGAGCAGCTGGGCTGGCCGCGGGTGAAAATTTACTACCGCTCCGGCACCCGGATCCCGACTGGCGCGTCCATCGACGCGACCGCCCCGGACGGCACCCCGGTCCACGTCGACGTGGAGTCCAAACTCCCGGTCCCGATCCACGTCGGCGGCGGCTACGGGGGCGACTCGGACTGGCTGCACGGGACGTGGAAAGGCGAGAAGTTCGTCGAGCGACTGACCTACGACATGACCGACCCCGCCATCATCGCCCGGTCCGGTTTCGGTGTCATCGACCACGTCGGGCGCGCGGTGTGCCGCGACGGTGACGGAGATCCGGTGGAAGGGTGGGGCCTCTACGAGCACGGCGCGCTCGGACGCCATGACCCGTCGGGATTCGCCGACTGGTTGACGGTTGCCCCCTAGCGTGCGGTTCACTGGACAACGTGACAAACCCACCGTGGAATGTCGACGTTGTGGTGGTGGGCGCCGGCTTTGCCGGACTGGCTGCTGCCCGTGACCTGACCCAGCAGGGCCACGATGTGCTGGTATTCGAAGGCAGAGACCGTGTCGGGGGCCGCTCCTTCACCGGCAACGTCGCGGGTCTGCCCGTCGATATGGGCGGCTCGTTCGTCGGCCCCACCCAGGACGCGGTGCTGGGATTGGTCGCCGAACTCGGGCTGCCGACCATCCCGACCTTCCACGAAGGCAAGAACGTCATCCACTGGCGCGGCGCAGCGCGCGCCTACAGCGGCACCATCCCGCGACTGTCGTTGCTCGGCCTGCTCGACATCGGCCGCCTGCAATGGCAGTTCGGGAGACTTTCCCGTACCGTCCCGGTTTCCCGGCCGTGGGAGGCCAAGCGGGCACGCCAACTGGACAGCGTGTCCCTGGGCCAATGGTTGCGCATGGTGCACGCCACCGAATCTTCGCGCGACCTGATGGCGATCATGTCCCGGGTGACCTGGGGGTGCGAACCCGACGACGTCTCGATGCTGCACGCCACCCGGTACGTGCGGGCCGCCGGCGGACTGAACCGGCTGCTCGACACCGAGAACGGTGCGCAGCAGGACCGGTTTCCCGGCGGCACCCAGCAGGTCGCGGAATTCGCAGCGGCCGAATTGGGCTCGCGCGTCGTCCTGGACGCACCCGTCCGGCGCATCGAACGACACGGGTCGGGGGTCACCGTCACCTCCGATCAGGGCCAGGCCGAGGCCGGTTTCGTCATCGTGGCGATCCCGCCGGCGCACCGCAACCACATCGAATTCACCCCGCCGCTGCCGCCCGACTACGCCGAACTCGCCCAGCACTGGCCGCAGGGCCGCCTGAGCAAGGCTTATGCAGCGTATGAGACGCCATTCTGGCGGGCGCAGGGTTTCTCCGGCTCAGCGCTGCTCGACACGGGTCCGGTGTTCATCACATTCGACGTCAGCCCGCACGAAGACGGACCGGGCATTCTGATGGGTTTCGTCGACGCCCGCGCCTTCGACTCCCTGACCACCGACCAGCGCCGCCGCGACACCCTGCGCTGCTTCGCCTCGCTCTACGGCGACGAAGCGCTCAAGCCGCTGGATTATGCCGACTACCGTTGGGGCACAGAAGAATTCGCGCCAGGCGGTCCTACCGCCGCGGTGCCGCCGGGGTCGTGGACGAAGTACGGCCGGTTGCTGCGGGAACCGGTCGGCCCCATTCACTGGGCCGGTACCGAGACCGCCGACGCATGGACCGGATACTTCGACGGCGCTGTCAGCTCCGGCCAGCGGGCCGCCGCAGCGGTCGCCGCGCTGTTATGAGCTGATCAGTCGAATTCGATCGTGCCGCGCCCGCACCGATTCGGCGAGTCCGCGCAACTGCCGGTTCAACTCGTCGGGCTGTTCGAGCATCGAGCAGTGACCGCCGGGCAGTTCCACGAGACCGACGACATTCGGGGCGGTGGCCGCGAGCAACCGGGACTGGCTGATCGGCGTCAACCGGTCCCGCTTGCTGCCGACGACCAGCGTCGGCACCGTCAGGCCGTCCAGGCTGAGGTGGCGAGAACCCATCTCGTGCATGAGCATTCGCGCGCAGCCACCGCGACCGGCGGGCGTGGTCTGGGCGAACAGTTCGTAGACCAGCTTGACGATCCCGGGGTCGGCGTCGGCGCCGGTGGCCATCATCGCGACCATGTATTGGCTGGGAATCCGGACCGCATTCGGCAGCGGCAAGCCGCCGATGGCGTTGATCAGCGTCCGGCCGGCGATTACCCGGGCAGGTGAGAGACCCGCAGGCACCGACAGCAACCTGATCTTGGACAACAGATCACCGCTGGCCGTATTGATCAGCGCGACGGCGTCGGCACGCCGGGTGACCTTGTGTCGGTACCGCTGCGACCACGCCTGAATGGTCATACCACCCATCGAGTGCCCGGCGATCAACGCACGCTCGTGCGGAGCCAGGGTTGCTTCCAGCACGCAGTCGAGGTCGGACGCCAGGTGTTTGAGGCTGTACCCGCCGCGGCGGGGCACGCCGCTGCGGCCGTGACCGCGGTGGTCGAAGGCGATCACACGGTATTCGCCCGCCAGGTCGGCGATCTGGTAAGTCCAGGCGCGGATGGCACACACGAATCCGTGCGTCAGCACGATCGGATAGCCGTCCTCGGGCCCGAACACCTCAGCGTGCAACCGGGTTCCGTCTGCCGCGCGGACCGTCAGGGGACGGCCCGGCGGCATCGCATCAGCTACGGACTGGGTGTTCCTTCGAGCACTCATCGCAGCTCCCCCCTTGGCAGCGGCACCGTTGCCGCCCTCCGGTCCTGGCGAGTTTACCTGACCGTAATGTGCGCTCTGTCACATTCGCAGAACACAATCGGGTAACGGCGTGAGACCCTCACAGTCGTGTCCCGGATGTCCCGGCGGGAGTTCGTGGCGGCGACGGCGCTGGTAGCGGCGGGTTGCGCGCCGCATCGGCACCCGACTTCCCCCGACTCCAAGTCAGTGCTGGTCGTCGGCGCCGGGATGGCCGGCCTGGCCGCGGCGCGCACCCTGCAAGACGCCGGCTGGCCGGTCCGGGTCATCGAAGCCCGTAACCGGATCGGCGGGCGGGTCAGCACCATTCGCGACTGGAGTGTGCCGCTGGAAATGGGGGCTTCGTGGATCCACGGGACCACCAACAACCCGTTGGTTGAACTGGCCCAGCAGGCCCACGCGCACGTCGTGCCGACCGACTACGACCACGCTTCGAAGCTGACCATCGATCCCCGATTGCTGCCGTTGACGTACGACGCGACGACCTGGCGCACGCTGGTCTCCGACGCCCGCGACGACGCCGACGGGGGCAGCCTGGGCGCCGCGATCAGCACTGCGGCCCACGGACTCTCCAACGTCGAGCGCGCCGAGTTGGCGTACTACGTCACCACCGACATCGAAGACGAGTACGCCGCCGACGCCGACCAGCTCTCGGCGGCGACGTTCGACCTGGGCAGTTACACACGCGGTCCGCAGTCGGTGATCACCACCGGCTACGACGCCCTGCCCCGGCAACTGGCCGACGGACTCCACATCACCTTGCGGTCGCCAGTGAAATCTGTTACCCGACAGGGTAATTCGGTGACGATACATGCCGCCGGCCAGACGTTCGAGGGGCCGGCCGCCATCGTCACCGTTCCGCTCGGCGTCCTGAAAGCCGGGAGCATCACCTTCGAGCCGCCCCTGCCCGACGGACACGCCCACGCGGTGAGCGCCTTGGGATTCGGCGTCTTGTCCAAGAGCTATTTCCTTTTCTCACAACGCAATTGGGATCAGGAGAACGCCTTCTTTCAGTATCTGGGTTCCGAGCAGGGGATGTGGGCACAGTGGTTCACGCTGCCGGCCAGCGCCGGCCCGGTGGTGTTGGCCTTCAACCCAGGTGAGCGCGGCCGCCGGGTGGAGTCCGCCTCCCCCACCGAGTTGCTGGCCGGAGCGATGCCCATCGGACGCCGGCTGTTCGGCGCCGACGTGACCGAGGTCCGCTGCTCAGGCTGGACGCGTGATCCCTACGCCCTGGGTTCATACTCCTACCACGCACCCGGGTCCGGGCCCGATGACCGCCGCCGACTGCAGGAGCCGGTCAGCGACCGGATCTACCTGGCCGGTGAGGCGATCGGGGTGGACAACCCCGGCACGGTGCACGGGGCGCTGCAAAGCGGGCGCCGGGCGGCCACCGAATTGCTGCGCCGGCTGGGCTGAACACTCAGCTGAAAAGTTCGAACGCATTGTCGTGCAGCACTTTTCGGCACCACTGGTCACCCAGACCCAGCCTGGTGATCGACTCGATGGAGTGGTGGTACGGGTAGGGGATGTTGGGAAAATCGCTACCGAAGAGCACCTTGTCGCCCAGTTCCTCCAGCCGTGGCAGCTCCCGGCGCGGAAACGGGTGCAGCTGCTCGGTGAAGTCGGTGAACACCATCGTCGTGTCGAGATAGACCCCGGAGAACCGCTGGGCAAGGTCAAGGAACTCCCGATATTCGGGCATGCCCAGGTGGGCGATGATCAACCGCAACGACGGGTGGCGCTCCAACACCTCGGCCACCGGGCCCGGACCGGTGAAAGTGCCTGGCGCCGGGCCGGATCCGGCGTGGATCACCGTCGGGATCCCCGCTTGCTCCAACGCCGCCCAGACCGGCGCCAACAGCGGATCGGTCGGCGCATAGTCACCGACCTGCACATGGGCCTTGAACACCCGCGCTCCGTCACCGATCGCGCGTGTCACGTACTCGGCGGCGGTGGGTTCGGGGTAGAAAGTCGCGGTGTGCAGGCAATCCGGTGTGACGGCGGCGAATTGGGCCGACCAGGCGTTGAGCCACGCGGCCATGTCCGGCTTGTGCGGGTACACCAGCGAGGAGAACGCCGCTACCCCGAAGTCCCGCAACGTCGCCACCCGCGCTTGCTCGTCGAGGCGATAGGCGACCGGCCACGGCCGGCCGGTCAACGGGCCGACTCCGTCGAAGTACGCCCACACTTTGTCGAGCACCCGCTTCGGCATGAAATGGGTGTGGACGTCGATGATGGCGGCCAGGCCGACGTCGTCGAGCAACCGGCGCACGACGGCGCGCTCGGTATCCACGGACGCTCAGTACCCTTCCAGCGCGGCGACGCCACGCCAGCTCGGCCAGGTGGTCTCCCAGACCCGGTGGATGCGCCCGTCGAGATAGGCCGCGATCAGCACCACCTCGATGCGGGTCGGCCGCTCGCCCGGACGCGACGTGGTGATCCACACCCGGCCGGCGACCCGGTCGGGCGCTTCCACCCAGGCTTGCTCGTCATACTCGACCGCGTAGCTGATGGCGGTCTGGTAGAGCTGCCGGTGGCTTTCGTGGAACTCGGCGTAACCCTGGGTCATCCCGTCCGAGCACATCACGAAGTCGGGGTGATAGTAGCGCTCGACCAGGTCGGCGTTCTTGGCGACGACCATGCGCTCGAACATCTCACGCAGCGCGGCAACGGACATCGGGGGTCCTCACCAGGCGTCGTGACGCATCGGCATCCGCGGTGACGGCTTGATCCTGTTGACGGCGGCCCACAGGGCACGTTCCCGGGCGTTGTCGGCGATGAACAACAATTCGTCGCCCCCCTCCAGCACGTCGTCAGGACCGGGTGCGATGACCTGATCGCCGCGGACCACGGTGACCAGGGCGGTGTTGTGCGGCAGGTCCAGCTCCTCGACCCGCTGGCCCACGGTGGGGTTGTCGTCAGGCAACGTCAGCTTCGTCAGGGCGGTCCGGCCTTCCCGCAGTCCCATCAGCCGCACCAGGTGTCCGACGTCGATGGCACCCTCGATGCCGGCGACCATGGCGCCCGGCGTCGAGACCGCGACGTCGATCCCCCAGGCCTGGCCGAACAGCCATTCGTTGCGAACGTCGTTGATCCGCGCCACCACCCGGGGCACGCCGAACTCGGACTTGGCCAGCAGGCCCACCACCAGGTTGGCTTTGTCGTCGCCGGTGGCGGCGATCACCACGTCGCACAGGTGCACCCCCGCCTCCTCCAGCGAGGCCATTTCACAGGCGTCGGCGTTCAGCCAGTCCGCATCCGGGACCTTGTGCGGCTCGAAGGCCCGCCGCTGGCGTTCGATCAGCAAGACCTTCTGGCCGGCGTCGAGCAGCTCCTGTGCGACCGAACGGCCGACATTGCCCGCCCCGGCAATACCGATCCGCAGTTTCCGTGTCGTCACGCAATCATCTTTGCGTATGGCGTGAGGGTGAGCACGTCCCGCGGCGAGGTGAGCGACGAACGGCCTCGGACTGATTTACTGACATGACGCCGGAATCGGCATCCTCGTCGTACCAACCGCGGTAAGCGCCGGTCGTGTTGAACGGGAAAGAATGACTCTGGAACAGCTGTACCTGACGGTGTCGGTTGGCGGCCTGGTGCTGCTGGCCAGCATTGTCGGCACCCGGGTGGCCACCGTCGTGGGCTTCCCCAGCCTGCTGCTCTACCTGCTGGTCGGTGTCGCGATCGGCGAGGACGGGTTGGGGCTGGAGTTCGACAACGTGGTGCTGGCCCGCAACGTGGGGACTGCGGCGCTGGCAGTGATCCTGGTCGAAGGCGGTCTGACCACCAGATTCAGCGACATCCGCAAGGTACTGGCGCCGGCGGGCACCCTGGCCAGCCTCGGCGTGGTGATCAGCACGCTGGTGACCGCGGTGGGCGCGCATCTGCTGCTGGACATCGACTGGCAACTGGCGCTGCTGCTCGGCGCCATCGTGTCCTCCACCGACGCCGCGGCGGTGTTCTCCGTACTGCGAGTGCTGCCGCTGCCGCGGCGCATTGCCGGGCTGCTCGAAGCCGAGTCGGGATTCAACGACGCGCCCGGCGTGATCCTGGTGCTGATGTTCAGCGTGGTGCCCTTCGTGTTCGAACCGGAGGGCGCGCTGAGCCACCTGGTCTACGAACTGCTCGGCGGATCGGCGATCGGGGTGGTCGTCGGCTACCTGGGGGCCTTGGGGCTGCGCCGCATCGCGCTGCCCGCATCGGGCCTGTATCCGATCGCGACGTTCGGACTGGGCATGGTCGCATTCGCCGCCGCCGGCGACGCCCACGCCAGCGGATTCATCGCCGCCTACCTGGCCGCCGTGGTGTTGGCGAACTCGGGACTGCCGCACCGCTCGGCGACCCGGTCGTTCGCCGAAGGCGTGGGCTGGCTAGCGCAGATCGGGCTGTTCGTGCTGCTCGGGTTGCTGGTGGACCCCAGTGAACTGGCGGTGGACGTGGTGCCGGCGATCGTCATCGGACTGGTGCTGCTGCTGGTGGCGCGGCCGCTGTCGGTGGTGGGGTCGCTGGTCTGGTTCCGGGTGCCGTGGCGCGACCAGGTTTTCCTGTCCTGGGCGGGGCTGCGCGGCGCCGTGCCGATCGTGCTGGCGACGTTCCCGATCGTGGCCGGGGTCCAGGGCAGTCAGCGCCTACTCAACGTTGTCTTCGTGCTGGTCGTGGTCTTCACCCTGATCCAGGGTCCCAGCCTGCGCCCCATCGCCCGCATCCTGGGTCTGATCTCGCGGGAGGCCACCCGGGAAATCCAGGTCGAGGCCGCCCCGCTGGACATGCTGGACGCCGAGCTGCTGACCATGACCGTGCAGCGGCCCTCGCGGCTGCACAACGTGACCATCCTGGAGCTGCGCCTGCCCGACCCGGCGGTGATCACACTGATCATCCGCAACGGCCACACCTTCGTCCCGGAGCCCGATACCCGGATCGCGGCCGGCGACGAACTGATGATCGTCACCACCAGCAAGACCAGGGCGGCCGCCGAAGCACGGCTGCGCGCGGTCAGCCGCCGCGGCAAACTCGCGCACTGGTTCGACGAGTACGGCGAAATCGACTAGAAGCGTGGCTCGCCGAGGGTGAAGGTGGCGTCGTGGATGTAGACGCCGGCATGCAGACCGGGGCGCAGCCAGGTCGGTAGCGGTCCGGCCGAGGAGACGCCGACCGTCACCAACGCGGGCCGTACCCGGCCGGCGAAGATCAGCTCCGAGTCACCGACCCGGCCGTCGGCGAACTGCTGGCGCGCCGACGCCTTGAGCTTCAGAGGTATCGCCGGACCCTTCACCCGCGGCTTGGCGCTGACCGACCAGGACACCTCGTCGCTGCCCTCGCCGGTGATGAGCTCGCCGTCGGCCAGCTCGCCTTTGAAGCGGGCCAGCGTCTTGGGCATCGCCCAGTTGGTGCGGCCCCCGACCAGGCTGGACTCCGAATCCACCGACATGAAGGCCACGTTGCCCCACGGCCGCAGGCCGGTGCGGGAGGCGACCATGCCGAGTACCTCGTCGTACGCGCCGACGGGGGTGTCGGTGTAACGGACGAAGGCTCCCACCGTGGCCAGCGCCGGGCTGCCGGCGATGGCCGGCGGCAGAGCCGCCGCTGCGGCGCGCCCTCCGCGTCCCAGCCACAGCAACGCCGAGCAGCGACACTCCCAGGGGGCCGGCGCCGCGTTGTCCGGCAACGTCGCCACCAGCGCCGCACTGAGCGCGGTCTCCGGCACGCCGCGCAGTCCGGTCAATTCGATACGGCTCATTCCTGCTCCTTCTCCGGTCGCCCTTCGAGTTTTGCCTGGTAGGCCGCCCGTTTTTGGCGATCCAACCCCGAGGTGACCTTGTTGCCGCCGGACAGCCGGAAGGCCGTGTCGACGATGGCGCTGGGCATCGAGGCCGTTCCGCGGGAGACCAGACCGACCAGCTTGGGGACGAACACCGTTCGGGACGCGCCCTTGCGAAGTTCGTCGACCACGGCCGTCGCGACGTCCTCCGGGTCGACCACCAGGAACCGCTCCAGCAATCCCGGGGCGGCCATCCCCGCGATCAGCTCGGTGCGCACGAAGCCCGGGCAGATCGCCGAGATGTTGACCCCGCTGCCACGCCACTCCTGCCGCAGCGCCTCGCTGAAACCGACCACCGCGTACTTGGCCGCACAATAGGTCGCCGCGTTCGGCGACGCCAGCGTGCCCATCACCGACGCGATGTTGACGATGTGGCCCGATCCGCGCTGCGCGAAGCGGGTACCCGCCAGCCGGGTTCCGGTCAGCACACCAAGGACGTCGATCTCGATGGTTCGCCGGGTGACCCCGGGGCTCTCCTGCAGAAACGGCCCGATCGGCATGATGCCCGCGTTGTTGACCAACACGTCGAGGCCGCCGAGCTGCTCGGTCGCCCGATCCAGAAACGTCTCGAACGCGGCCTCGTCCATCACGTCGAGGTGGTAACCCGTTGCCGCGCTGCCGAGTTCGGTTGCGGTTGCCTGCACGGCGGCCTCCTGCACATCGCCGAGCACCACCCGGGCGCCGGCGGCGATCAGCGCCTCACCGATAGCCCGTCCGATGCCCTGCGCGCCACCGGTGATGGCAACCCGTCGTCCCTGCAGTCGAGCCATGGGGTTCAGCCTGTCATATCGCCGACGGCCGGCACCGCTCACCTCCCGGGCGTGAGCGCTGAATGAACGAGATCGACTGCCCGAGCAGCACTTTGAGCCGCACCCTCCATGGTGGTCGGCCAGTCGTTGTGCGTCCAGTCCCCCGCCAGCGCGAGGTTGGGCAGCGCGGTGCGGTTTCCCGGGCGGATGGTGGACATCCCGACCCGTGAGGAGAAGGTGGCCTTGGGCCACGGCACCACGGTCACGTCCAGCACCCGGGCGTCCCGGGCGGCCGGATAGCTGGCTTTGAGCGCCTCCACCAGGCGGTCAGCCACCTCGCGGTTCTTCAGCGGCATCAGGTCGTAGGCGGCACAGGTGGTCAGCGCATAGAGGTGGTTGCCGTCTTCGCGCGGACCGTGCATGCGGTCCCGGTCGAAGACCCAGCCGATGTCGCTGTCGAGCAACGACTCCCACGGAGCGACGGTTTCCAACGGACGGTCGAGCAGCACGTAGGCGTTCATGATCGGGATCGGTTCGAGTTGCTTGGCCGCCAGTCGGGCATCCTCCGAACCCGGCACCTCGTCCAGCAACGAACGCAGGTTCCAGGAGGGCACGGCGAGCACCACCGCGTCGGCGTCGATCGTCGAACCGTCGGACACCTGCACCCCGCACGCACGCCCGCCGGCGACCGCGACTGACACCGCCCGGGTACGCAGCCGCACATCCACACCGCGTTCGGCCATCACCCGCCGCGCACCCTCGAGATACAACGTCTCCAGGTCGACCGTCGGATACCCGATGCGCGCTGCGGCGCTGCCACCCCGACGGACGCGGTCGGCGCCGGTGCGCAGCAGTGCCGCGAACGCGTGCGCGGAGGCCAGCTGCGGCTGTTCGTTCAACAGCCCAATCACCATGGAGTTGAGCATGTTCGCCGTACCGCGGCCGGGAAGCCGAGGCGGTCGAACCACTCCTCGACGGTGATGTCGTCCAGGGCGTCGTCGAACCGGATGACCTCGCGAACCAGTCGGCCCCACGCCGGTGCTGTCTTGAGCAGGGTGGGGATGCCCAGCCCGCGGACCCGGCCGAGCAGCATGCGTCGCGCGTGGGCCGGGCGCAGGCCGAACGTCTCGACATGCCCGCCCGGGTAACGTACGCCGAACTCGTCGGGAAACGTCAAAAACTGCCGGGTGCCAATGGATTCCAGGTAGCGGAAGATGCAGTCGTACGAGCCGGCCAGGACATGCTGGCCGTTTTCGATGGCATCGCCGTGGCCCGACGTCAGACCAATGGTGCGACCACCCAACGAACCGTTGCTCTCCAGCAGCGTCACCGCGTAGCCCAGTTCGGCCAGCCACACCGTCGCCGCCAGGCCGGCCAGACCACCGCCGACGACGACCACGTGTCGGTTCGCGGAATCACCCATCACCGAACCATAACCTGCGCAACTCAGGCTTCCCGCCGGTAGTCAGCGGGCGCCGTCCACACCGGCCGACTCGACGGTCGCGATCTTGCTGAAACCACTGACGGTGAGCACCCGGACGAGCAGCGGATGGACGATCACATGCAGATCGTCGACAGCGTCGGCGTGATCGAAGAGCGCGTTGATGCCGGCGCTGTCCACATACCTGACCGCGCTGAGATCGATCGTGATGGGCCCGCGGGTGCCGCCGTTGGCGGCGGTGAGCGCCCGTTTGAACACCACGATGTTGCTGAGGTCGATCTCACCCGTCGCCACCACCCGGGGCGTCCCGTCTGCGGCACGGTCTGTGTTGAGGCTGAGCGGTGTAGCCATTACGCGATCCTCGAGTACAGGTGAACGGTCGTGCCGGCGTCGGTGGAGTGAATGCTGAAGTCTTCCATCAGGACTCGCATCAGGGAGATTCCGCGACCACGGCTCATCCCTGGGGTGGCCGTCGGAGTTTTCCACACTCCGGTGTCGGTGACCGTGACCTGCAGGCGGTCGACCACTGCGCTCGCGCGCAGCGAGACGGTGCCCTCGGGACGGTCGCGGTGACCGTGCTCGATCGCGTTCGCGACGGCCTCTCCGGTGGCGGTGAGCACGTCCTGAATCTGGTGCGGGTCGACGCCGACCTGGGTCAGCCAGCCGCGCAGGGCAGCTCGGCTGCCGGCCAGGTGGTTGGCGTTGGCGGTGAATTCCATTGTCAGCGGGGCAGGTTGGCGATAAAGCAGCACGGCCACGTCGTCGGGATAACCACCGGTGGGTTCCAGGCCGGCCATCAGGTGGTCGGCTACCTCGTCGAGCTCCTGCGAGCGACTGTCCTGCACCAGATCGGCAGCGCGGGCCATCCCGTCGTCGAGCGATGCGCCGCGGCGTTCAACCAGCCCGTCGGTGTAGAGCAACAACGTCGCCCGCGGCGGCATCGTGATCTGCGTTTCCGGCCGCAGCCACTGCGGCCGCAGCGCCAGCGGCAGGCCGTGTTCACCGTCCAGCAACACCTTGGTGCCGTCGGCATGCACCAGGATGGGCGGCGGATGACCTGCGTTGGCGTACAACAGTTCTCCGGTGTCGAGCGTAAGTACCGCGCAGAACGCGGTGGTGCACCGGGCGCCGGGCAACTGTGCGGCGAACCTGTCCAGACCCGCGAGAGCCGCACTGGGACTTGATTGTTCGAGCAGCAGCGCGCGACATGCGCTACGCAGCTGGCCCATCACCGTGGCGGCCGCCAACCCGTGCCCGACGCAGTCACCCACAATGAGGGCGACCCGCCCGTCGTCGAGGTCGACGACGTCGTACCAGTCGCCACCGACCTGAAGCGGACGACTCGCGGGGTGGTAGCGCACGGCGATGCCGCCGGGCGGGTGCGCCGGACCGAGCATGGCGTGCTGCAGCGCCACCGCTGTTTCGCGCTGCTCGTCCAATTGGTAGACCCGCTGCAGCCCTTGTCCGAGCCGCCCGGCCAGCACCGTGAGCAACGTGTGGTCGGCGGGGGTGAACTCCCGGTTCTCGGCCAGCTGAATCCAGACGACCAGGATCCCGCGGGGCTGCTGCAGCGCGATACCCGCGCTGCCCGCCTCGTCGCTGACGGTGGTGAGCAGGTCGGCGCCGCGCAGTGACTCGATCAGTTCGCGCCGGGCCGGCGGCAGATCGGTCCACTTGACCGCGTCGCCGGCGCACACGAGCTGGGGGGCACTCCCGCGCGGGGCGTCGCTGGGGAACGTCACCGCCAGCACAGTGCGGGCCTGCCACACCCGGCGCAACTCCTCGGCCGCGCCACGCAGCGCCTCATCCAATGTATCAGCTTGCGCCAGTTGCTGATTGAGCGCAGCGAGCGCCGTCTGCCGTTGCACGAAATAGTGCTCGGCGGTGACGTCACGCATCGTGCCCACCATGACCTGGCGCCCGGTGTCCGGATCGGCGGCATGGTTGAAGCTGACCGCCACCCACACCCGGTGCCCGGCCCGGTGCACGACCGGGATGGTGTAGCCACCCTGGTTCTGGCTCAGTAGCGCCGCGAACGCCTCTCCGGCCAGTCGGTGACCCTCGGGGTCGGTCTCGGCGTCCGGCCACCACGGGTGCAGGGGCTCATAAGGCAGATCTTCGGGGCCGAAGCCGAGAATATCGGTGAAGGCAGTGTTGATTTCGATGACCGCGCCGTGCTCGTCGCAGATGAAGAAGGCTTCCTGCAAGGAGTCCACCAGGGCGGTGCGCCACCGGGCGTGGTGGGTCCGCAGGCGCGCGAGATCGACGTTGGTACGCACCCGGGCCAGCAGATCCGCGGCGACGAAAGGCTTGACCAGGTAGTCGTCCGCACCGGCCAGCAGACCCTCGACAGAAGCCTCCTCACCGGCGCGCGCGGACAGCAGCAGGACAGGCAGCGCCGCGGTACGTGGATCGTTGCGCAGCGCGGCCAGCAGCTGCAGACCATCCAGGCCCGGCATCATCACGTCGCTGATCACCAGATCCGGAAGCTGGGTGCGGATGGCTTCCAGCGCCGTCACGCCGTCACTGAATGTGCTGATCGCATAGCCCGCCGCGCCCAGCAGATTGGCCAGGTATTCACGCATGTCGGCGTTGTCGTCGGCGACCAGGACGCGGGCCCGGGCCCCCGCCACCGGAGCGGCGTCGGGCTGGTCCGGCGGGCCGGGCAGCCAGCGCAACGCTTCCTGCACAAACGGTGCGGCCACCGCGCCGGTGGCCGGGGGCGCGGCGGGTGCCGTGCTCAATTCGTCGGTGCGCAGATGACTCGCGCCGAACGGCAACCGTACGCGGAACGACGTGCCCACGCCCTCCTGGCTCTCCGCGGTGATCGTGCCCTCGTGCAATCCGACGAGTTCCTTGACCAGCGCCAAGCCGATACCACTGCCCTCGGTGGACCGGGCGCGGGCCGTTTCGATCCGGTGGAAGCGTTCGAAGAGCCGGGGCATCTCCGCTGCCGGCACGCCGATCCCGGTGTCGGTCACCGTGACGACGGCGTGGTCGTCCTCCCGGGCCACCCGGACGGTAATGGAGCCCTCGAAGGTGAACTTCAGCGCATTGGAGAGCAGGTTCAGGATCACCTTCTCCCACATCTCACGGTCCAGGTACACCGGTTCGGGCAGCGGCGGGCAGTCCACCACGAACGTCAGACCGGCCTGGCTGATCGCCGAGCGGAACACGCTGGCCAGTTCGGCGGTGGCCGTGGCTAGGTCGACGGGTTCGAACCGGGCGCGCATCCGGCCCGCCTCAATGCGCGAGAAGTCCAGCAGCGTGTTGACCAGCTTGGCCAGCCGCAGGACATTGCGGTGCACCAGCTCCAGTTCCTGGCGCGCGTAGTCGTCGACGCCGACCGCTCGGCCGCTCAACTCTTCGACGGGCCCGAGGATCAGGGTGAGCGGAGTGCGGAATTCGTGGCTGATGTTGGAGAAGAACGTGGTCTTGGCGCGGTCGAGCTCGGCGAGTGCCTCGGCGCGCTGTTGCTGCGCCTCATAGCTGCGGGCATCGCTCACGCCGGTGGCCAGGTAGCCGGCGACCAACTCCACGAATCCGCGGTAACCGTCGTCGAACTCACGGTGCCGGTTCAGCGCCGCGACCAGGAATCCGACCGGTGGGCCACCCTGTTGCAGCAGCGGCACCAGCAGTGCGCGGGTGGGCGGTTCGCGCCAGGCGCCGGACGGCAGCTGCAGTGCGGCGCCGTCCAGTTCGACGAGTTCGGATTCACCGTGCGATACCCGTTCCACGGGCCACACCGACGTACCGGACCGCGGCACGATCTCCGGTGCCGCCGGGTGCCCGGCAGCGATCCCACTGACACCGGCGAGCTGCGCGTCACCCTGGTCGTCGAACAGATAGGTGATGGTGAAGGGCAGGTCGTAGGGGTTGAGACTGAGTTGCTGAGCGGCGAAATCCAGCATCTGCCGATCCGTGCGTCCCACGCTGGGATCGGAACCCAGGTCGCGCATCGTCGCCATACGACGCTGCGCAATCACCCGGCCGGTGTCCTCGCTGACGACACACAGCAAACCGACCACGCGCGCGTCGTCGTCACGCAGCGGGCTGTAGGAGAACGTGTGGTAGGTCTCCTCGGGGTAGCCGGACCGCTCCAGGATGAGCAGCAACGCCTCGTCCCAGGTCGACTCCTCGGCATCCAGCACGCGCTCCACGCGCGGCGAGATATCCGGCCAGATCTCGGCCCACACCTCACTGGCCGGCCGGCCCAGCGCCCACGGATATTTGCGTCCCAGGGTGTCGCGGCGGTACGCGGCGTTGCAGAAGAAAGTGAGCTCGGGTCCGCACCCCATCCACATCGAAAACTGGGACGACAAAAGGATACTGACCGCCGTACGCAGACTCTGCGGCCACTCGTCGACGGGCCCTAGTGGGGTGGAGGACCAATCGACAGCGGCGAGGTCTCTGCCGATCTCCTGGTCTGCACGGAAGACCACTGGTATCCCTCTCGAGCTCTGTCCGGCCCCACCGAGCGATCGCTCATCATCTGACATTATCCGCAGCAAACCCGCACTAGCTGCTTAATGCGGTCGAAGACATACATACACCTCATTCGGTGGCAGCTGCCAGTGGGGTGGCGATGTCTTCCAGCGATTTACCCTCGGCGTCAACGGCCAGGAACCAGGCGATCAACCCGCCGGCGATCATCACCCCCGCGCCCAGCAGGTAGCCCAGGAACAGCGGCATCGACTCAGAGCCGTCGCCGATCAGCGCACCGTAGATGACCGGGCCCAGGGCGCCGAAACACTGGGCGATGGCGAAGAACACCGCAATCGCCTTCGCCCGGACCTCCAGCGGGAAGATCTCGCTGACCGTCAGATAGGCCGCACTCGCCCCGGCCGACGCGACATAGAAAATTGCGCACCAGGCCACGGTCTGAGTCAGCGCACTGAGCACGCCCGCCTTGAACAGGACAGCGCTCACCGCCAGCAGCAATCCGGACAACAGGTAGGTGCCGGCGATCATCTTGCGCCGGCCGATCGTGTCGAACAAATGTCCGAGTGTCAACGGCCCCAACAGGTTTCCCACCGCGAACGCGATCAGATACAACGGCGTCGACTGCGCCGGAACGTCGTAGAACTTGCCCAGCACCAGCGTGTAGGTGAAGAAGATGGCGTTGTACAGGAACGACTGGCTGATCATCAACGAGGCGCCTAGCACGGCCCGGCTCGGATAGAGCCGGAACAGCACCCGGGTCAGCGTCAGATATCCGATCTTCTCGGCGGGGAGCAGGTCGATCGCCTTCGCCGGATCGACGGGGGGCAGCGAGACGCCGGTGGATTTGATGGCGTGCTCGATGAGGGTGATGGTTTGCTCGGCCTCCTCGGCGCGGCCGTTCATCACCTGCCAACGGGGGCTTTCCGGCAGGTTCCGCCGGACGAACACGATGACCAGGCCGAGCACCGGCCCGATCAGAAAAGCTAGCCGCCAGCCCAGGCTGAGGTCGATCATCTTGAGGAAGACGAAGGTGCCCAGCGTGCCGAGGATGGCCCCGGCCCAATAGGTGCCGTTGACCGCGATGTCGACCCGGCCGCGGTAACGGGCCGGGATCAGTTCGTCGATCGCCGAGTTGATGGCGGCGTATTCGCCGCCGATGCCCATTCCGGCGATGAACCGGGTGATGTAGAGGAACAGCAGCCAGCCGAAGTTGTTGCCCAGCGTGAACGCAGTCAGGGCGCTGCCGATCATGTACACACCCAAGGTGATGGTGAACAGATTGCGTCGGCCCAGTTTGTCGGACAGGTGGCCGAAGAACAGCGCGCCGAACACCTCACCGGCCAGATAGACCGTCGCCAGGAAACCGACCGACGCCGGCGACAGGTGCAGCGTCGCAGGTTCGGTGAGGGTCTCGGCCACCGCGCTGGCCACGGTGATCTCCAGGCCGTCCAGGATCCAGGCCACCCCCAGCGCCACCACCATGCGAGTGTGGAACGGAGACCAGGGCAGGCGGTCGATGCGGGCGGGAATAAGGCTGCGGACCGATTCCGTCACCTCACCGGGCATAGCTGTGATCGGCTCCTCGCGATTCGGCACACGTTGAGGTTCCCGTCACCGGGTGGACGAAAACATCTGTGGGCGGCCGGGGCGGAATCATTCCGCACCGAGTGGACAGCTGGCATAGACCCGCTCGCCGGTGATCAGGTCCGCGTCGTCGAAATCGAAGACTGCCCACAACCGCACCTCGAACGGTTCACCCGTCGCCGACGGGGTGCCACGCAACCAGAATTCGATCAGGACCTGGTCACCGTCCAAGTGAGTCAGTTCGATCAGTTCGTTGCGCTGATCAGGCACCATGGAGCGGCCATCTATCCAGTACCGCATCACCTCGTCGGCGCCGTCGAACACCGTCCCGTCCGGCAACTCGTAGCGGGGGTGGCTGAACGTCGCCATCGTCCGGTCCCATTCCTGGACGTTCTCGCTCTGCATGTGCTCGATGACGGTCGCGTTGCGGCGTGCCAGCCTACCGGGGTCCGTCATGGCGTCCTTTCATGAGTCGCTCAGTGCGACAATGATATTGAGGGTAACGCTGAAATCTCGGCGTTCACCCGGCCGCCGGCACCGCCGTGGCCACCGGCAGCGCCGTGCCCACCGGCGTCAGACTATCGGAAAGACCGGCAGCACTACGTATTTCGGTGAACGAATCGATCAACGCATCGGTGGCCTCGTGCGGATCGGCCAGCGTCACATCGTCGGTCAGCACCGAGATGGCCAGCTGATCAACGTAGCTCCACACCGTGATGTTCATGCCGCTGCCAGCGACAATCGGTCCGACAGAGTAGATCTCGCTGACAACGGCGCCCTGGATGTGTCCCCGTTCCCGCGGTCCGGGCACATTCGACACGGTCAGGTTCATCACACTGGCCGACTCCACGCGGCGGGCCTGCGTCCGAAACAACCTCGGCGCCAACGATGGCGGCAGATAGGACAACCACGCCGGCAGCACCGTGGGGCCGAGCAGCTGGTGGTTCTCCTTGGCGATCTTGGTCGCGACCGACGTCAACCTCACCCGCTCCAGCGGATCGTCGACATGGACCGGCAACGACGGCGTAATGTAGGTGAACTCGTTGCCTGCCAAGCGTTCCGGCGAGGTGTTGAAGCTCACCGGAACGCCGGCGATCAACGGGGCGTCGGCCAGCCCGTCGTAGCGCAGCAACAGTCGGCGCAACGCACCGGCCACGGTGGCCAGCACGACGTCGTTGAGCGTGACGCCGAGATGCCGACCCGTCTCCTTCACATCGGCCAACGCCAGCGGCGCGGTCGCAAACCGGCGCCCGGGAGTCACCCGGTGATTGATGAAACTCTGCGGCGGCGCGAAATTCCGGGCCAGGTCGGGGTGGGTGCCCCGCTCTTTGGCTCGGCGTCGCACCCGTTGCACGCCGCCGGCCGTCTCACTGACCAGCCGGGGCAGCTTGCGGATCAACCCGGCGTGGTCCCGTGCGGCCGTGCCGAGCAGGTGTGTGCGCGTCGGCAGGGGGCCGGTGCCGGTGCGGTGCACGGCGTCCGGGTGCTCGGTCGCCATCGCCTGGGCCATCTGGTTGGCCGAGGCGACGCCGTCGGCCAGCACATGGTGAACCTTGTGGATGATCGCGATGCGGCCCTGTTCGAGGCCGTCAGCAACGTACATCTCCCACAACGGACGAGAGCGGTCCAGCGGTGTGGCCGCGATGTGACCGATCAGTTCGTCGAGTTCACGTCGGCCGCCCGGCGCCGGTACGCGGGCCCGGCGCAGGTGGTAGTCCACGTCGATGTCCTCGTTGGTCCGCCACATCGGGTGGTGCAGCTGGAGCGGAATGTCCACCAACTGATAGCGCAGCGGCTCCAGCGCCATCAGCCGCGGATAGGCGATCTGCCGGAATGCCTCGAAACTGAAGTCCTGCTCGAAATTCGAGATGTCGAGCACGCCGATCTTCAACGTGTGCATGTGGATCTCCGGTGTCTCGCTGTACAGCATCAAGGCGTCCACACCGTTGAGTCGCTTCACATCCACTCCTATACCCGGTCGACCGCCGGAGTGGCACTCGCCGGGCACATGATCAGGCCGCGCCGAACACCACGGCGACGTTGTTCCCGCCCAGCCCGAACGACTCCGAGACGGCATAACGGTAATTACCCCGACGCGGCTCGCCGGTGACGATGTCGAGGTCGATCTCAGGGTCGACGGTGTCGAGGTTCAACGTGGGCGGCACGATCCCGTCGCGCAGCGCCTGTACGGTCAGCACCGCCTCGATGGCACCCGCCGCGCCGAGCGAGTGCCCCAGCGCCGCTTTGGCCGAGTACACCGCGGGCGCGTGACCGCCCAGCGCTCGGCGGATCGCGCGCGCTTCGGCGACGTCGCCGAACGTCGTGCCGGCGGCGTGCGCGTTGATGTGATCGATGTCCGCCGGCTCCAGCCCGGCGACGTCAATCGCGCGGGCGATGGCGTCGCCAGCCCGCTCGCCACTGGGATCCGGGCGCACCAGATCGCATCCGTCCGAGGTAGTGGCCGCGCCCATCAACCGGGCCAGGATCGTTGCCCCGCGGGCTTTGGCGTGCTCCTCGGTTTCGATCAGCAGCAGTGCGCCCCCTTCGCCGAACACCATGCCTTCCCGGGTCACGTCGAAGGGGCGGCAGGCGCCGGCAGGATCGTCATTGCTGGTGGAAAGCATGCCGAGCTGCCAGAAGGTGGCAACGGGCACCGCTTCGATCACTGTCTCGACGCCGCCGGCAATCGCGACGTCGGCCTCTCCGAGCACGATGTTCTGCCAGGCATGCGCAATGGCCGCGGTGCCGGACGCGTCGGCCATCACCGGCGTCATCACGCCTGCCTTGGCCTTCATGTCGAGCCCGATCACGGCGGCCGGCGCGTTCGGCATGTGCTTCTGCACCGATATCGGCGTCACCGCGCGCAGCCCCTTGACCTTCCAGACGTTGTGCCAGAGCGGGATGTCCTCGGTACTGCCCAGGCCGAGACCGACCGCCACCATCAGCCGATCGGTGTCGACCTCCGGGGATCCGGCCTGCTCCCACAGCCGTCGGCTCAGCACCGCCGCCATCTTCTGCATGAAGGCGAACCGACGCAGTTCGACGCGGTTGAGATGCTCATCGAAGTCCTCGCGCAACGTCCCACCGATGCGGACCGGGGAGTCGAATTCTGAGACGAACGGTTTGTCCAGTTCCCGGATGCCGCTGTGGCCCCCGAGCAGTCGCTGCCACGTTTCTTCGGCGTCCGCCGCGAGCGCGGTCGTGGACGCCACTGCCGTCACGACCACGTTGGGGTACCCCGCACCGGTTCTCAACATGGTGACAACCACCTGACCTGGGCGGATTGCTCCTCGACCTGTCTGGTGATCCGCTTCGACGCCATATCCCCTCCAAGAACCAAGCTCGGCACTGATTTTGCCGCGAGGCCCGAATACCGGTAGCCCTAGTTTGTGAAGGCGCCTACGATTTTACCCATTTGCGCAGGTCTGAATCCATATCGCGGCTGGGCGGCGGGGGCGGTTAACCGCGGCGAAGCTCTGGCTCGAGCTCGTCGATGGCGGCCAGGGCTTCGGTAGTCAGTTCCGCGCGGATGCCGCTTTCGGCGTGCGCGAACGGAACGTACGCCCGCAGCAGATCCGGCAGATTCTGCACCGTGCCGGACCGACCGCAGGGATAGTCGTCGAGGTCCGGCAGTCGCTCCGGTAGGCCACGTAGGCGTCCGGCACTCCAGCGCAACGGATCCCCGGTGCCGTCTTTGATGCACGCGCGCAACAACTCCCGGTCGTAGTCGTCGAACCCCCGGCCCGGCACGGTGGCGAAGAACCTGTCCAACAACTCGTTGACCTGTGCCGCGCTGTAAAACGGCGGTTGATAGTCACTGCCTCCCTCCGGTAGCCGCCGGACCAGCCACCGGAGCAGCGGACGACTTGCCGGCCACGTGTCCGACTCGTCGGACAGCGACGTCACGCCCTCTACCTCGACACCCCGTCGCAACCAGGCGCGGGCGTCGGCCAGGCTCATCTCGACGAACGTGCTGTCGGTATCGGTGCGGCTGCGCGTCGCGACGTCGAGAACTTCCTGCAGCGACGAGGGAACGAAGAACGCGTCCGTCACCTCGGTCGAACTGGCGTGATCGACGTAGGCCGCGCAGGCAATCTCGTGTCCGGAGGGCAGGCGCACACCGAGCATCACCTCGTCGCCGTCACCGATCACGTGCGTCATCCGCACCGCCCGATCGACCTGCGTGTCAGGTAGCTCGATGATCCACGGAGGCAGGTCGTGGTCGCGCGCGGCGACTTCTCGTTGGCAACGCGTCCGCTGCTCCTCGTCATCGAGCAGCGCGGCCAGCACCGCTAGGAGCGCCGTCGTTTCGCGAAGCTCGGTAGCGATGAAGCTGTCGATGAGTTCGTCGAGGCCGACCACCTCTTCATCGGCTTCATCGGCTTCATCGGCGCAATATCGAGGCAACGTCGCCTGGATGAGGAAACTCACCGTGTGCAACAGGGCCAACGGATGTTCGTCGGCGAGCGCCTCCCGCACCGCGTCAACAAGCGAGAACTCTTCTTCCTGCTGCTGCTCGCGACGCTTCCGACGCGCAGCGCGCCGCGCCTGCTTGGCCTTCCTGCGCTTTCTACTGTCCGACATGGACCGGACCCTACCGCGCTCTGCCGACAACGCCGTTCATTCGAGTGGGGTCGCGTGAAAGCTGGTCTGATGTATCTGGACTCGGTTGTGCCGCAGTCATTTCCGGTTGCCGATGGTCTTTGCAAGCAGGGGGCGAGATGCCGATTCGCCGGTGTCGATTCGCTGGTGTGAAAGCAAAGCCCTGCGGGTAGTCGGTTGCTACACACGAGACGATTGCCCGCATCGACGCGGACCGAGGGACAGGACGAACATGGGCGTCATCGGCGAGGTCATGGACTGGACCCGCAAGCAAGTGGCGTCCCGGGTCCCCAAAGCCGATCTCGACCAACGCGACCCGGACTACATCCGCGATCAGCTGCCGGGAACGTGGCTCATCGCGTCACTCTACTTCCGGGCCGACGTACGCGGGCTGGACCGCATTCCCGCCGACGGGCCGGTGCTGCTGGTCGGCAACCACAGCGGCGGGAATGTCCCGCCCGACACGTTCGTCTTCACCCTTGCGTTCTGCTCGTACTTCGGTGTCGAGCGGCCCTTCTACCAATTGGCGCACAATCTTGTCGTCTCCGCGCCGCCGCTGGGCTGGCTACGCAAGTTCGGCACCGTCGCCGCAAACCACGAAAATGCCCGTCTGGCACTGGAATCCGGAGCCGCGCTGCTGGTTTACCCCGGCGGCGACTACGAGGTGTTCCGGCCATCATGGGAACGGCACAAGGTCGACTTCGGCGGCCGGATGGGATACGTGCGACTGGCCCGCGATGCCGGCGTGCCGATCGTTCCGGTCGCCAGCGTCGGTGGCCAGGAAAGTGCGCTGTTCCTCAACCGCGGCCAATGGCTGGCCAAGCTGCTCATGGCGGATAAGTTGTTGCGGCTCAAGAGTATTCCGATATCGCTGGCGTTCCCCTGGGGGTTGAACATCAGCGACCTCGCGGGCCACATACCGCTGCCCAGCAAGATCGTGATCGAGGTGCAGGAACCGATCGAGGTCGACGGGGACGATCAGGCGGTGCACGACAAGGTCATAGAAAGTCTGCAGGGCGGCGTCGATCGATTGGCCGCCGAACGTCGATTCCCGGTGTTGGGCTGATGCGCGTCGAACGACAGTGCGTGATCGACGCGGACCAAGATGCGGTGTGGAAGCTGGTCGGCGACCCGGACAGCTACCCGTCTTTCATGAGCAACCTCGAGCGCTGGGAAACGGCCAGCGAACAGGCCGCCGGCGTGGGTGCGCGGTACATCGTGCACTGGAAGATCGGCTCGGTCCCCATCGGCGGGTTGATCGAGGTGGTCGAATTCGACGAGGGCCGCGATGTGGCTTTCGTGGGTATCACGGGTATCACACTGCGCGGGAGGATCCGGCTGCGCGACGCCGGCGATGGCGAGACCAAAGTGACGTTCCGGCTGTCATACCAAGCACCCGGGGGGTTGCTGGGCTATATCGCGGACCGGATTGCGGTGCGGCAGGTGGGGCGCACCCTGGCGGATACGTTGAAGCGGTTGAAGGGGCTCGCGGAGGGCCGTTCACGCTCGTAGCGGGGACAGGAGAACCTGTCGGTAATCCTTACGTTGATTGACTCGACTCCCGACGGAAGCAAGCCGGCCATTCCGGTCATGGGGACCTTTGTCGTCGACGGCGAGGGGCGGATTACTCGCTGGACCACCTATTTTGACCTGAACCTGATCATGAAGCTCATGCAAGGTGACGACATCAGCGCGCTGGTGCCCATGCCGGCATGAGTGGGGACATTGCCACCGATTTGGGATCAGCGGCGCAGGAACACCTGGCGCGACACAGCGGCCGAGATCGACGACGTACTGGGAGCAGACGCGGATGTAGCGGCCGGCATCAAGAACCACGATGCCAGCGCTACGGCGTCAATGATGTCGCGCCTCGGTGGGCCCATTCGCACCGGACCTCCGCGACATGGCACCAGCTAACTCCCTAGTGACGGCGATCCGCTCCGGGCCGTAGCGTTCCCACAGATACTGATCATTTCAAGCTCGGATAGGAACGGGGAGGGTCCATGCGGGTGCCCAGGGCCGTGGCAAAGTTCAATAGTCGAGTCACCAACCCAACGGCTCGGTCGATCACGCCGTGGCTTCCAGGTCAAGGAACACTCGAACATGTCGGACGCAAGTCAGGCAAGCGTTATCGAACGCCGCTGTTGGTTTTTCCCATCCGCGACGGCTTCGTCGTTCTCGTCGGGTACGGGCTGAAATCGGACTGGCTGAAGAATGTGTTCGCTGCTGGACAGGCGGTGCTTCACAAGCGCGGCAAGAGTATCGCGCTCGCTGATCCGCGCCTCGTCAGCAAGGCTGAGGCGGCAGCCCTCGTTACCGGCGCCTCTCGCGTGTTCTACCGCCTGTTTCCGTACAACGAAGCGGCGCTGGTGTTGACCGAAGTCAATGCCACGCAGTGACGAGGGCAGCAGAACGGGTTCGGCGGTAGGCAATTAGAGTTCGAGACCGTACCCATTGCGTTTGCGGTGACGACGCTGGTGGGTGGTGGCGGTGATGCGTGGTAGGCGATTTCACTTGCGGGGGGCTGGGCCTCGCGCCGGCGCCAAGCCTGCAACTGAGGGCAGGAGCTGCTGGGGGGCTGCGTATTTGATGCCCAGGCGCATCTCGCGGATGCCTGCGCCGGCTTCGTGGTGTTGGTGGGTGCGATGGTGACAACGGGGTAGATGGCGAGATGTTTGCGTCGCGGCCGCGGGTCAAGCCGACGTAGGCCAGAGCGCGACTGGCTTGATCGGACCGGACGGTCCAGCGCACCCCTGCTGGCCCGCTGCGTAGCGCCGAAGCGTTCCCGACCCGTTCCCTTGCGACCGTTAGCTTTGCGGAGGTCGCCACAGTGTTTCCCGAAAGGCACGAAAATGGCCCCCAGGCTGTTGCCTGAGGACCATTCACGTTGGTAGCGGGGACAGGATTCGAACCTGCGACCTCTGGGTTATGAGCCCAGCGAGCTACCGAGCTGCTCCACCCCGCGTCGGTAAACGCAAGGTTACCCAACGTCGGGGAGCCCACCAAATCGCCTGGCAGGCCCGGCGAACCCTAGGCTCCGGTGAAGTTCGGCGGGCGTTTCTCCAGGAAGGCGCGCGGGCCCTCCTTGGCGTCGTGCGAGCCCATCACCTCCATCCCCAACTCCAATTCCCGGGGAAACGCGTCGGCTTCGGCCTTGGTCAGGTTCTCGACCACCGACGCCTTGATGTTGCGCACCGCCAGAGGGCCGTTGGCGGCCAACCTCTCGGCCAGTTCGCGGGCCCGCACCAGCGCACCGCCGCTCGGGGTCACGTGCCCGACCAACCCCACTTCATAAGCCCGTCGACCGGTGATCGGGTCGCCGACGATCAGCATGTCCATGGCGACCGTGTACGGGATCTGACGCGGCAGCCGCACCGTCGACGCGCTCATCGGGAACAGTCCGCGCTGCACCTCACTGACCGCGAGCTGCGCGTCCTCGGCAGCGACCCGAATGTCGAACGCCTGCAGGATCTCCATGCCGCCCGCGTAGCAGTAGCCTTCCACCGCGGCGACAATGGGCTTCTTGACGTAGCGGTCCTTCAGGAAACCCTTATAGATCAACGAAAAGTCCTGCCGCACACGCTCTTCGTACTCATTCTGAGCCGGTTCACCGGACAGCAGCGCACCGACTAAACGGTCGAGATCGGCACCGGCAGAGAAGTTTCCGCCCGCCCCCGTCATGATGGCGACTCTGAGTTCCGGGTCGCTGTCGAGCAGATCCCAGGCATCGGCCAAGCGACACAACATCTCCGAGTTGAAGGCGTTGCGCTTCTCGGGACGGTTGAGAGTGAGCGTCAATACGTGGCCGTCACGTTCGACGAGGACCGCAGGTTCGGGCATGGTCGCCTTCTTCTTATTGAGTGTTACGTGTCGCGCCGAGTGTATGGCCGACGCGAAGGATGCTTGAGACCGCGGCGAGCGTCCCCATAATGCCGCAGAAAGTGGCCGTTCAGCGCACATATGAGGGCGCTCGCGGCGGGCACGACGCTCGCGGAGCGGAGCGGGGCGGAGCGGAGCGGGGCGGAGCTGGGCGGCGGCGGCGAGCAGGGCGGGGCACGACGCCCGCGGAGCGGTGCGGGCGGGTCGGACGACCCGCCTCCCTACTTCGTGCTGTTGAACTTGGTGATGGCTTCGTCGAGCCGCTGCAGCGCCGACCCGTACGCAGCGAAGTCACCCTTCTTCTGCGCATCCCGGGCCGCTCCGATCGCAGCCTGAATTTCTTGCAGCACAGCGGATTTGGCCGGAGACAAGGTGCTCGCACCATCGGGGGGTGACGGGATCGCGGCCGTCGGCGGCGGCGCGCCCGGTCCGGACGCCGGCGGTGGCGTGCCCGGCGAGTTGGCCGGCAAGCCCGCATCGGTGGGCTGAATTCCGGTCGCCGCGGCACCCGCACCCGGCCCGAACAACCCGGTGAGCGCGTCGCCGACCGTCGGCCCGTAACCGATCTTGTCGTTGTACATCATCGCCACCCGGATCAATCGCGGATACGACGATGCGGCGTCGCTGGCCCCCGGCGATGCATAGACCGGTTCGACGTAGAGCAGACCGTTCTCCCCCACCGGCAACGTGAGCAGATTGCCCCACTTGATGCGGTTCTGGTTGTCGCGCCCGATCACCCCGAGGTCCTGGGACACCGCCGGGTCGGTGGTGATGGCGTTGTTGGCCAGCTTCGGTCCGTTGACGTTGCCTGGAATCGTGAGCACCGTGAGCTTGCCGTACGTCGCGGGGTCCGAACTGGCGCTGATGTAGGCGGCCAGGAAGTCCTGTTTGAACCTGTTCATTGCGCTGGTCAACTGATATGACGGCGAATTGTCGTTCTTGGCAAGGTTTTTGGCGACGATGTAGTACGGCGGCTGATAGCTGCTGGCGGTCGGGTTGGGGTCCAGTGGCACGTCCCAGAAGTCCGAGGTGGAGAAGAACGTCACCGGGTCGTTGACGTGATACTTGGCCAGCAGCATGCGCTGCACCTTGAACAGGTCCTCGGGGTACCGCAGATGATCGGCCAGTTCGGCGGAGATCTCACTCTTGGCCTTTACGGTGCCCGGGAACACCCGCATCCAAGCCTTGAGCACCGGATCGTTCTCGTCCTGCTGGTAAAGCGAGACGGTTCCGTCGTAGGCGTCCACGGTTGCCTTGACGGAATTGCGGATGTAGGAGACCCGCTTGTCGGGGGCCAGCCGGTTGAACGCCACCTCGGCCGAGTCCGCCGTCGCCGACGACAACGACGTGAGTTCGGAGTACGGATAGTTGTCCAGGGTGGTGTATCCGTCGATGATCCACACCAGCCGTTTGTTGACGATGGCCGGGTAGACCGCGCTGTCGGTGGTCAGCCACGGCGCCACCGCCTCCACCCGCTGCGCCGGGTCGCGGTTGAACAGGATCCGGCTGTTCGAGCCGATCACGTTGGAGAACAGGAAGTTTCGCTCGGCGAACTTCGCCGCGAACACCGACCGGGTCAGCCAGCTGCCGATCGGCACCCCACCACCGCCGGTGTAGGTGTAGTTCTTGGTTTCGTTGCTGGTCTCGTAGTCGTACTCGCGGTCCGCCCCGGTCTTACCGACGATCGCGTAGTCGGCGGTCGCGCTGGCGATGACCGGTCCGAAGTAGACCCGGGGCTGGTCCAGCGGGGCCGGACCGTCGGACACGATGCTGCCGTTGGCGCCGACGACGTTGACCAGGAACTGCGGGTAGCCGCCGTTCTGGTTCGGGTCGTTGGCGATGCCGCGCACGGTGTTGGCCGGTGACGCGATGAACCCGTTGCCGTGGGTGTACACCGTATGCCGGTTGATCCAGTCGCGCTGGTTGTCGATCAACCGGTCCGGGTTCAGTTCGCGGGCGGCGACGACGAAGTCGCGCAGCGCACCGGTGCGGTCCTTGTAGCGGTCGATGGACAGCTGCTCGGGGAAGAAGTAGAAGTTCTTGCCGCGTTGGAACTGGGTGAACGCGGGGCTGACGATCGTGGGATCGAGCAACCGGATGTTGGAGGTGGTGGCGCGGTCGGCCGCGACCTGTTGCGCGGTCGCCTGACTGTCGCCGGTGTAGTTGCGGTAAGTCACCACATCTGACGTGAGACCGTACGCCTGCCGGGTCGCCGTGATACTTCGGCTGATGTATTCGCTTTCCTTCTGCGCGGCATTGGGTTTGACGCTGATCTGCTCGACGATCAGCGGCCACCCGGCACCCACGATGAGCGAGGACAGCAACAGCAGCACCAAGCCGATGGCCGGAATCCGCAAGTCGCGCAGCGTAATCGCGGAGAACACCGCGGCCGCACAGATCAGCGCGATCGCCATCAGGATTAGTTTCGCCGGCAGTACGGCGTTGATATCGGTGTAACCGGCGCCGGTGAACGGCTTGCCGCCGCGGGTGTGCGACAGCAGCTCGTACCGGTCCAGCCAGTAGGCCACCGCTTTGAGCACGACCAGGACACCGACCAGGGTGACCAACTGGATCCGTGCCGAGCGGCTCAGCACCCCCGCGCGCCCCGACAGCCGGATGCCGCCGAACAGGTAATGCGCGACCACATTGGCCAGCAGCGCCAGGAAGACCGCGACGAACAGGTAGCTGAGTACCAACCGGTAGAACGGCAGCTCGAATGCGTAGAACCCGAGGTCCTTGCCGAACTGCGGATCGGTGATGCCGAAGTCGCCGCCGTGCAGAAACAGCTGCACCCGCACCCAGTAACTCTGCGCCACCATGCCGGCCAGCACGCCGAACGACGCCGGAACACCGATGCCCACCGACCGCAGCCGGCTCATCACCACCGCGCGGTACCGCGCCACCGGGTCGTTTTCGTTGCTCGGGACGAACACCGGGCGGGTGCGGTAAGCCGTCGCCAGACCGGCGAACACGATGCCGCCGACCAGCAGCCCGGCCACCAGGAACACCACGATGCGCGTGACCAGCACGGTGGTGAACACCGATCGGAAGCCGAGTTCGCCGAACCACAGCCAGTCCACGTAGGCGTCGATCAGGCGCGGGCCGGCCAGCAGCAACACGATCACCGCGAGTGCGATCAGGATCAGAATCCGGCTACGCCGAGTCAGCTTCGGCATCCTTGCGGCGGGCCGCATTCCCACTGGCTACGCTCCCTGCTCTAGTTTCCCGACGGTCACAACTGTACGCATCGCGCCGACCGGCCCGGCCTGCCCGCGGGGCTAGCAACTCGGGGTGGCCGCCCCCGCCTTCATCGCGCGCAGCGCATCGACTGCCGAGCTCAGCGTTTCGACCTTCACCAGCCGCAACCCGGACGGGATCTCGGAGACGGCTTCGACGCAATTCTTCGCCGGCACCAGGAAGACGGTGGCGCCGGCCGCGCGGGCGGCCGCCATCTTGTGCGTGATGCCCCCGATCGGCCCGACCTTGCCGTCGACGCTGATGGTTCCCGTGCCCGCCACGAACGTCGAACCGGCCAGGTCGTCGGTGGTGAGTTTGTCGACGACAGCCAGGCTGAACATCAGCCCGGCCGACGGGCCGCCGATATTGGCCAGGTTGAAGTTCACGCTGAACGACGCCCACGGCGCGTCCACCACGCCGACCCCCATGAACCCGTAGTCGCGGTCCTTGTTGCTGCCCAGGGTGATCTCCGCGACGCCGGGTGGCTCGTTCTTGCGCCGGAAGTCGATGGTGACCACCTGGCCCGGCTTGGTGTTCTTCAACAGCGCCGTGAACTGCTCGACCGTGGCCACCGGCGTGCGGTCGACGGCATCGAGGGCGTCGCCCGGCTTGAGCTTGCCCGCGGACGGCCCGTCCCCGGTGACCGTGGCCACCGTCACCGCCTCGGGGTACTTCAGATACCCCAGGGCGGCGTACTCGGCGCTGTCCTCGGAGTTCTTGAAGTCGGCGTTGTTGGCTTTGTCGACCTCGTCGCGCGACTTTCCCGGCGGGTAGACCAGATCGCGCGGAACCAGCTGTTCCTGACCCGAGATCCACAGCGTGATGGCTTCACCCAGGGTCAGGTCGTCGCGCTGGGACACCGTCGTCATGTTGAGGTGACCGGTCGTGGGGTGGGTCTGGGTCCCCTCGATCTGGACCACCTGCTTGCCGTCGACCTCCCCCAGGGTGTCGAAGGTGGGTCCCGGGCCCAGTGACACAAACGGAACCGTCACCACCGCCAGCAGCACGCCGAACACCACAATCGGCACCAGCGCGACCATCAACGTCAAAATCCGCCTGTTCACGCAGAACACACTAATCGGCGCCGTCCACGACCGATTCAGCTGCGAGCGTGACGGCGCACCGCGCTTTCTGTTTCCCCGGTGGGTACCGTTGACCCCATGGCTGACCTGCCCTTCGGCTTCTCCTCGGGAGACGACCCCGAGCACGAGAAGCGCGGGAAGAACGATCCCAACTCCGGATCGGGCGCGAACCCGTTCGGTTTGGGCGGCGACTTCGACATGGCCAACCTCGGCCAGCTGTTCACCCGGCTGGGTGAGATGTTCGGCGGTGTCGGCAGCGCGATGGCGTCGGGGGCATCGGGAAAGGACAGCGGCCCGGTCAACTACGACCTGGCCCGCCAGGTGGCGTCCGGTTCGCTCGGGTTCGTCGCTCCCATTCCGGCCACCACCAATTCGGCGATCTCCGACGCGGTGCACCTGGCCGAGACGTGGCTGAACGGCGCCACGGCACTGCCGGCCGGCACCACCAGGGCCACGGGCTGGAGCCCCACCGATTGGGTCGACAACACCCTGCACACCTGGAAACGGCTGTGCGACCCGATGGCGCAACAGATTTCGTCGGTGTGGGTGTCCTCGCTGCCGGAGGAAGCCAAGGGTATGGCGGGGCCACTGCTGCAGGTCATGTCGCAGATGGGCGGCATCGCATTCGGCTCTCAGCTCGGCCAAGCCCTGGGCCGGCTGTCCAAGGAGGTGCTGACCTCCACCGACATCGGTCTACCGTTGGGGCCCAAAGGAATTGCCGCGATCATGCCCGACGCGGTGGAGGCCTTCGCCGCCGGGCTCGAGCAGCCGCGCAGCGAGATCATGACGTTTCTGGCCGCCCGCGAGGCCGCCCATCACCGGTTGTTCAGTCACGTGCCCTGGTTGTCCAGCCAGCTGCTGGGCGCCGTCGAGGCCTACGCCCAGGGCATGCAGATCGACATGAGCGGAATCGAGGAGCTGGCCCGCGACTTCAACCCGGCGTCGCTGGCCGACCCGGCCGCCATGGAACAGCTGTTGAGCCAGGGGGTGTTCGAGCCCAAGGCCACCCCGGCGCAGACTCAGGCGCTGGAACGGCTGGAGACGCTGCTCGCGTTGATCGAGGGATGGGTGCAGACGGTGGTGACCGCCGCCGTCGGTGACCGCCTGCCCGGCGAAGCTGCGCTGAGCGAGACGTTGCGCCGACGCCGGGCCAGCAGCGGCCCCGCCGAACAGACGTTCGCCACGCTGGTCGGGCTGGAACTGCGCCCACGCAAACTGCGCGAGGCCGGGGCGTTGTGGGAGCGCCTGACGCAGGCTGCGGGCATGGATGCGCGCGACGCGGTCTGGCAACACCCTGACCTACTGCCCGGCGCGGACGACCTGGACGACCCGGCGGCCTTCATCGACGCGGTGATCGGCGGCGACACCAGCGGGATCGACAAGGCGCTTTCCGACCTGCAGGCCAAGCTCGACGACGACGGCCGCGACACCGGTCCTGTGGATAACTGAGTACGACGGTCCCCGCCGGCGTGGCAGCGTGACACGTCATGGCGCGGCCCGCACCTTGCTTGTACTGCCTGGACCCGGCCATGCCGGTGCTGCTGCGACCCGACGGCGCGGTCCAGGTGGGCTGGGATCCGCGCCGGGCCGTGCTGGTCCGCCCGCCCGGTGAATTGACCGCGACGAAACTGGCCGCCGTGTTGCGGTCCATGCGGTCACCGACGCCGATGACCGAGCTGCAGCGCCAGGCCGACGGCGAGGACCTGACCGACCTGGTCACCCAGCTGGTCAACCACGGGGTCGCGACCCGAGGTTCGCGACCCACCGCCGCCCGCGCGGCGTCGATCAGGGTGCACGGACGGGGTCCGCTGTCTGACCTACTGGTGCCGGCCCTGCGCAGCTCGGGGGTCCGGATCGGGCACAGCAGCCAACCGCACGCGACGGTGTCCAGCACCGTCGACCTGGTGGTGTTGGCCGATTATTTGGTTGCCGATCCGCGGATCCTGCGCGATCTGCACAGCACGGGTGTCCCACACCTGGCGGTACGGGTACGCGACGGCACCGGGCTGGTCGGACCGCTCGTCATCCCGGGCGTCACCAGCTGCTTGAGCTGCGCGGACTTCCACCGCCGCGACCGCGACGCGGCGTGGCCCGCCATCGCCGCGCAACTGCGCGACACCGTCGGCGTCGCGGACCGGGCCACCCTGCTGGCGACTGCGGCGCTGGCGCTCGGCCAGGTGAACCAGGTCATCGCTGCGGTCCGCGGCCAGCGGCCCGCTCCCCCGTCGGCCCTGAACGCGACGCTGGAATTCGACCTGAACAGCAGCGCCATCGTCGCGCGCCAGTGGACCCGGCACCCGCTGTGCCAGTGTTAGCCCAACCGGCCCTGCTCGGGGACGTTCGTCGAGATCGACGCGTAGGCCCGGGCCAGGGAGTCCAGCACGTCTTCGGTCAGGGTCCGCTCATTGCGGTGCTTGTCCAGGGTTTCGATGATGGCCCGGAACAAGGCGTCGGCGGCGTCGTGCTGGGTTTGTTTGGCTGACATACGGTCGGTCCACCCTCCGGGACAGGGAATCTGGGGAAGTGTTCGAGTGCGACCCGAAGAGACTACATATCGCTGACGAACCACCGCTGACTGTGCGGAATCGATGCAACGGATGCCCTGGCCGTGATGGATGATGGTGGAGTGTCAGAAATCAAGCGTGGCCGTGCGGCCCGCAATGCAAAACTCGCCAGCCTGCCGGTCGGCATGGCCGGCCGGGCCGCTCTGGGCTTCGGCAAGCGGTTAACCGGCAAGTCGCGGGACGAAGTCAACGCCGAGCTGATGGAAAAGGCGGCGAACCAGCTGTTCACCGTGCTCGGCGAGCTCAAGGGCGGCGCGATGAAAGTCGGCCAGGCGCTGTCGGTGATGGAAGCCGCCATCCCCGAGCAGTTCGGTGAGCCCTACCGCGAAGCGCTGACCAAACTGCAGAAAGACGCCCCCCCGTTGCCGGCCGCCAAGGTGCACCGGGTCCTCGACGCCCAGCTCGGCACCAAATGGCGCGAACGTTTCCGTGAATTCAACGACACCCCGGTGGCGTCGGCCAGCATCGGCCAGGTGCACAAGGCGATCTGGAACGACGGTCGCGAAGTCGCCGTCAAGATCCAGTACCCGGGTGCCGACGAAGCCCTGCGCGCCGACCTCAAGACCATGCAGCGGCTGGTCGGCGTGTTCAAACAACTCGCCCCCGGCGCCGACGTCCAGGGCGTGGTGGACGAGTTGATCGAACGCACCGAGATGGAACTGGACTACCGCCTGGAAGCCGACAATCAGCGGGCCTTCGCCAAGGCCTACGAGGGTCACCCGCACTTCCTGGTGCCGCATGTGGTGGCCAGCGCGCCGAAGGTGGTGATCCAGGAGTGGATCGACGGCCTGCACATGGCCGAAATCATCCGGCACGGCACCACCGAGCAACGCGACCTGATCGGCGTCCGGCTGCTCGAACTCACCTTCGACGCGCCACGCCGGTTGGAGATGCTGCACGGCGACGCCCACCCCGGCAACTTCATGCTGCTGCCCGACGGGCGTCTGGGCGTCATCGACTTCGGCGCGGTGGCACCGCTGCCGGGCGGCTATCCCATCGAACTCGGGATGACCATCCGGCTGGCCCGCGACAAGAACTACGACCTGCTGCTGCCCACCATGGAGAAGGTCGGGTTCATCCAGCGGGGCCAGGACGTGTCGGTCCGCGAGATCGACGAGATGCTGCGCCAGTACGTCGAACCCATCGAGGTCGAGGTCTTCCACTACACCCGTAAGTGGCTGCAGCGGATGACGGTCAGCCAGTTCGACCGGTCCGTCGCGCAGATCAAGACGGCACGGCAGATGGACCTGCCGCCCAAGCTGGCGATCCCGATGCGGGTGATCGCGTCGGTGGCCGCGATCCTGTGTCAGCTGGACGCCCGGGTGCCGATCAAGGCGCTCTCGGAGGAGCTGATCCCGGGCTTCAGCGAACCGGACGCGGTACCCGTCTGAGTTGACGTTGCCTACGCGGCCTGCTTGCGCGGACGTCCGCGCGGGCGCTTGCGGCTGACGATCGAGCCCCGCTCGAATATCTCGCCGCCCCACACCCCCCACGGTTCGGCCCGGTCGAGTGCGGCGGTCAGGCACTGCCGCCGAACCGGGCAGTCCGTGCACAGCGTCTTGGCGCGCTCGAGGTCCGCCGGTGTCTCGGCGAACCACAGGTCGGGATCGCCGCCGTGACACGGCAGCGTCTGTCTGGGGACTGTCAGAGCCGACATGTCCTGTTCACCTGCTTCCTGGTCGGTTTGGCTGTCTTTCGGCGATCCGGGCCAGGTCGGGAATCGGGCTTCCCGAAAGCTATGGCCACGGATCCTGGTGACTTCGGGGTCCGTGGCCATTTGGCGAAACTGGGCTTGCTACGTCGTTATATGCAGCCCCAATCCATGGACGCTTCAGTCGCGGCGGCGACGCGGTGCTTACCCGCGGCCGCCGCAGCGGCGGCGGCAATGGTGCTCGAGAGCATGCGGGCAGCCACGCCTACGCCGGACGCAGTTACGTCGATCGTGTTGAACATCGCGGGCCACCCTCCTTCCAGATTGCTCTGCGCACCAGCCTTCGATACCGGCCGGCACAATGCGATTCGAGGGTAATGCGTCCCAGCCTGTTGCGACAACCGATTTTCTGACCTGCGGGTTTACCGGTCAGCGCGGGTGCCGGACCATTTCGAGCAGATCCGGCCCGTACTGCGCGAGTTTGGTGGCGCCGATGCCGGGGATGGCGATCAGGCCCTCGTCGTCGGTCGGCAGCATCTCGGCGATCGCAACCAGGGTGTTGTCGCTGAAAACCATGAACGGGGCGATCTTGTGTTCCTTGGCCCGGTCCGAGCGCCACGCCTTGAGTTTGAGCAGCAGGTCTTCGTCCACGTCACCGGCGCAGGTGATGCAGCGCCGCAGCATGATGGCCGCCGGCGTGGTGAGGTCCTTGTTGCAGATCCGGCAGCGCGACGGGCCGCGGTTGCGCCGCGACCTGGCCGGCGCCGGATCGCCGCGCAGCTCAGGCGCGATGCCGTTGAGGAACCGCGACGGCTTACGCGTCTGACGTCCGCCCTGGGTCCGCGACAGCGCCCAGCTCAACGCCAAATGCACACGTGCCCTTGTGATTCCGACGTAGAACAGACGGCGCTCTTCTTCGACCGGCTCACTGTCGGGGCCGCGCGCCAGCGCGTGCGAGATGGGCAGCGTGCCGTCGGCCAGCCCGACCAGGAACACCGCATCCCACTCCAGGCCCTTCGCGGCGTGCAGCGACGCCAGCGTGACACCTTGCACCACCGGTGGGTGCCGGGCGTCCGCACGCTTGCGCAGCTCGGCCACCAACTCCGGCAGCTGCAGCTCCGGACGCAGGGCGACTTCGTCGTCGACCAACTCGGCCAGCGCGGTGAGGGCCTCCCAGCGTTCGCGGGCTTTGGTACCGGCGGGCTCGCCGGCCGTCAATCCCAGCGGCTCGAGGACGGCGCGGACCAATTCGGGCAGCGGACCATCGGCACCGCGTTCGGCGCTGCGGTGCAGGGCCAGCAGCGCCTGCTTGATTTCCTGACGGTTGAAGAACCCCTCACCCCCGCGGACCTGATAGGCGATACCGGCTTCGGTCAGCGCTTCTTCATACACCTCAGACTGCGCGTTGACCCGGTACAGAATCGCGATTTCGCTTGGCGCGGTGCCGGATTCGATGAGGCCCGCGATCTTGGCGGCCACCGCGGCAGCCTCGGTGGCCTCGTCGGGGTGTTCCCGGAAGGACGGCGCCGGACCCGGTGGGCGCTGGCCGATCAGCTGCAGTCGGCTGCCCGCGACGCGGCCCCGGGCGGCGGCGATGACCTGGTTGGCCAGCGACACCACCTGCGGGGTGGACCGGTAGTCGCGTTCCAGCCGCACCACGGTGGCACCCGGGAATCGGCGGGAGAAGTCCAGCAGGAAGCGCGGTGAGGCGCCGGTGAACGAGTAGATGGTCTGGTTGGCGTCGCCGACCACGGTCAGATCGTCCCGGTCGCCCAGCCACGCCGAGAGCACCCGTTGCTGCAGCGGCGTGACGTCCTGGTATTCGTCGACGACGAAGCAGCGATAACGGTCCCGGAATTCGCCGGCCACCGCGGCGTCGTTTTCGATTGCCGCAGCGGTGTGCAGCAGCAGGTCGTCGAAGTCGAGCAACGTGACGTCCTCGTCGCGAACCTTGAGCGCCTCATAGGCGGTGTAGACGGCCGCGACCTGCTCGGCGTCCAGCGGGGTGTCGCGGCCGGCGGCGGCCACCGCACCCGGGTATTCCTCGGGGCCGATCAATGACGCCTTGGCCCACTCGATCTCGCCGGCCAGGTCGCGCACGTCGTCGGTGCTGACGTTGAGCCGGGACCGGCTGGCCGCACGGGCCACCACGGCGAATTTGGTATCCAGCAACTCCCAGCGGGTGTTGCCGACCACCCGCGGCCAGAAATAGCGCAACTGGCGACGCGCCGCAGCGTGGAAAGTCAGTGCCTGCACCGAGCCGACACCGGCACCCAGCTGGGCGGCGGCATCCAGCGAGCGCAGTCGGGACCGCATCTCACCGGCCGCGCGCTGGGTGAACGTCACCGCCAGCACCTGGCCGGGGGCGACATGCCCGTCGGCGACGAGGTGAGCGATGCGGTGGGTGATGGTGCGCGTCTTGCCGGTTCCGGCACCGGCCAGCACACAGACCGGCCCGCGCGCGGCCAGCACCGCTTCGCGCTGCTCGTCGTCCAGGCCCGCGGTCAACGGGTCGGTCACCACAGACATGGCGTCCATCTTCGCAGCGCGGGCCGACAAACCTGGCGTGTCGCGGTTTTCGGCGGGGCCACGCTCGGAATGGTTCATCGCTTCGTTACGTTAACGAGTCATGACCAACGCTGCGCTCACCGTCTATTCGACCACCTGGTGTGGGTACTGCTTCCGGCTGAAGACCGCGCTCAAGGCCCAGGGCATCCCCTACGACGAGGTGGACATCGAACGCGACGCGGCAGCAGCGGAGTTCGTCAGTTCCGTCAACGGCGGCAACCGCACGGTTCCCACGGTGAAGTTCGCCGACGGGTCCACCCTGACCAACCCGAGTGCGGGTGAGGTCAAGGCGAAGCTGGCCGCCGGCTAGACACAGCGGTTTCCGGCGTCGTTGATGCGCAGGCCCGGTAGTACCGGGCTTTACGATGAGGACCATGGCGTCAGCGCTGCTCCAACGAGCGGTTCTGGCTGTGTGTTGCGCGATGACCCTGGTCGCCGGATGCTCCGACAGCAACACCTCGGCCACGCCGACTCCCGCCGCGACCGGAGCCGACGCCTTGATCGTGAGCATCGACGACGTGCGGCGCATCGCCAATTACGAGGAACTGACCGCCCATGCGCACGCCGATCTTCGGCATCCGCCGGTCGGCGACGTCAATGCCCCGGGGCCGTGCCGGGCAGCCGGAACCAGTGACCTGACGTTCGCCGGCGGCTGGACGGAATTCCGTAGCGCCGGCTACAGCGGGGTCACCGATGACATCGACCCGGGCGGGCTGGCCATGGTCGACTCGGTCAATCAGGCCGTAGCGATCTATCCGGACGCGCATGCCGCGCGCAGCGCACTGGACCAGCTGCACGCCTCGCTGAACGCGTGCGTGGCCCTGCACGACCCGAAATACGACTTCAAGCTGGACAAACCGGACACATCGTCACTGCGGATCACCGACAACGGGTGGAGCCATCAGTACCGGGTCAAGAACGCGGTGTTGATGTCGGTCGGCGTGCTGGGCATCGAGCCCGCCGAACGGATCGCGTCCGCCATCCTGGACAACATCACCGATCGCATCACATAGCGGCCCACGATTCGATGATCACCCGGGCAATCGAAATCGACCCGGGCAGCAGCAGTTTGGAGTCCGACGCACTGGTCCAGTCGCCGGCGTCGAGCGCCGCGCGCACCTCGTCGCGGGTGAACCAGGCCGCCTCGGCGATCTCGCCATCGTTGAAGGAGAACGGTTCGTCGGCGTCGGCCAGCGCGTGGAACCCGACCATCAGGGAGCGGGGAAACGGCCACGGTTGGCTGCCGAGGTAGCGGACGTCGCGGACGGTGAGCCCGATCTCCTCCCGGATCTCCCGCGCTACACACACTTCGAACGACTCGCCGGCCTCGACGAAACCGGCCAGCAGCGAGAACATGCGTGGCGGCCAGTTCGCCTGGCGGGCCAGGACGGCCCGGTCGCCGCCGTCGTGCACCAGACAGATGACCGCGGGGTCGACCCGGGGGAACTCCTCGTGCCCGGTGAGCGGATTGACCCGCGACCACCCGGCCCGGGCCGGCTTGGTGGGCGTGCCGTCCAGCGGGCTGAAGCGGGCGCTGTCATGCCAGTTCAGCAATGCCAGTGCGGCGGAGACCAGTTGACTGCTGGTGTCATCGATCATGCGACCGAGCCTGCGTAGGTCGAGCACTTCGACGTCGTCGGGGGCGTCATCGGGCGGCTCAAGTGCGGCGCGGATGGCCCAGACGTGGCGGCCGCCCTCGACGCGGCCCAGGAAGACCGCCTCAGCGGGTGGTTTCTCGCCGAGTGCGGCGGCAGCGCCCAACACCACTTTGCCGTCGGCGGCCAACACCTGGTTGCGGTTGTCGACCCGAAGCAGGGCGGCCTCGGCCCACCCCGCCGTTGCCGCGTCGATGTCGGTGCGCAGCTGATCGGCGCGGTCGGCACCGATGCGGGATAACAGCGGGACGTCGCGTAGCTGGAAATCGAGGGGCATCAATGCCCCCCGTGGCGGATGTACAGCAACCGGTCGCTGGCCTCGACCGCGTCGACCTCGGGTGCGTCGATGCGCAGCAACCTTCCGTCCCGGACCACGCCGAGCACGATGTCGCGCAGGTGCCGCGGCGAGCCGCCGACCTCGGCCTGCTCCACCTCGCGTTCGGCGATCGCCAATCCGCCTTCCGGGGTCAGCAGGTCTTCGATCATCTGTACGACGCTGGGGGTGGTGGTGGCCAGGCCGAGCAACCGGCCTGCGGTCTCGGAGGACACCACCACCGAATCCGCTCCGGACTGCTGCAGCAGGTGCTGGTTTTCGGTCTCCCGGATGGACGCCACGATCTTGGCTTTCGGCGAGAGCTCGCGCGCCGTCAACGTCACCAGGACCGCGGTGTCGTCGCGGCTGGTGGCCACCACGATCGAGGCCGCGTGCTGGGTGCCGGCCAGCCGCAGCACGTCGGATTTGGTGGCGTCGCCGTGCACGGTCACCAGGCCGGCGGACGCGGCGCGGTCCAGGGCGGTGCGGTCGGTGTCGACGACGACGATTTCGCCGGGTGCCACGTCGTCGCCGAGCATCGCTGCGATCGCGGTCTTGCCCTTGGTCCCGTATCCGATGACGACGGTGTGGTTGCGCACTCTGCTCCTCCAACGCTGGATTTTGAATGCCTGCCGCGACGTTTCGGTGACGACCTCGAGCGTGGTGCCGACCAACAGGATCAGGAACGCGATGCGAAGCGGCGTGATGATCAGCACGTTCGCCGCGCGCGCGAACTCCGAGATCGGCGTGATGTCGCCGTATCCGGTCGTCGACAGCGTCACCGCCGAGTAGTAGAGGCAGTCCAGGAAGGTCAGGCGATCGCCCTGCACGTCGTGGTAGCCGTCGCGGTCGAGGTAGACAGTCGTGGCGCCGACGAACAATGCCGCCAGGGCGATGGCGATGCGGCGGGAGATGATGCGGGCAGGGCTGGATCGACCCTGCGGAATACGCAGTACACCGACCAGGGCGTAACTGGGCTGGGCGGTCAACCTTTCGTCGAGACGCCTCAGCCGCCGCCAGCTACCTTTCGCCACGGAAACCCGTACTGGTCTCAGCGCACGTCACCCGCACGTCCATCATGAAACCACGATCAGGGGCTGCGGGGGCGACTGGAGTCGGTCAGCAGAACCGCCAGTTCGTCGGCGCCGGGTTGCTCGTCCGGGACGACGGTGGTTCCGCTGCGCACGTAGTGGAATGCGGTACGTACCGACTCTTGCGGACAACCGTGCAGGGCCGCCCACGCCATCCGGTAGACGGCGAGCTGGACAGCGGCCTGGCGTTTGGCTTCCGGGCCGCGCGGTGGTTCCCCGGTCTTCCAGTCCACCACGGTGGTGCCGCCGTCGTCGTCGGCGAACACCGCGTCGATGCGGCCGCGGACCACGGTGTCGGCGATCGGCATCTCGAAGGGCACCTCGATCGCGATCGGGGTGCGGGCCGCCCATGGTGACGCGGCGAACGCGGTCTGCAGGGCGGCCAGCTCGGCGGGTTCGCCGACGTCGGAATCAGCAGCCCCCGGCAGATCTCCGAGGTCGAACAGCAGCTCGGTACCGTAGAAACGCTGCACCCAGGCGTGAAATGCGTTGCCCAACAATGCATGCCGGTCAGGGCGGGTGGGCAGCCGGTGAATCAGCCGCAACACGGCGCCATCGGGGTCGCGCGCGAGTTCCACCAGTCCGCTGACCGAGACCTGGTTCGGCAGCCGATGGCTGGGGGGTTGTGCGGCGCGGGCCCGCTCGGCCAGCAGTGCATCGACGTCGGCGGCCCAGCCCTCAGCATCGGCCGGTCCGGTCCGGAGGTTCCCGGCGGAGATGGCGGCGGACACCAGTGCCGCGCCGCGTTCGACGTCACTGCGGCGCGAAGCCAGCGGGTCGACCGGCCATACTGCCTCGACAACGTTGTCCCGCAACGGGTTTCGCTCCCCGTCCGCGGGCGCGGGCGACCACTGTTCGACCGTGCCGCAGGGTTGGCCGTGCTGGGCGGAACGATCGATGATCTCCCTGACCTCGCAGAGGAATTCCGAAGGCCCCCGAGGCTTGATTCCCGTGGCACCCCACTGGTGACCGGACACCAACAGAGTGTCTTCGGCGCGGGTGACAGCGACATACAGCAGGCGGCGCTCCTCGTCGATGCGTCGCTGGTCGAGTGCGGCGCGATGCTCGGCGATCTTGTCCGACAACTGCTTTCGATTGGTCACCGCCGATGTGTCCAGTACCGGGATGCCGAGTGCGCCGGCTCGGGAGCGGTCACCGCGCAACAGCGGCGGCAGCTCACCGGAGTCGGTGAGCCAGCTGCTGCGCGACGCGGTCGACGGGAAGGTGCCGCCCGACAGGTGTGCCACCGCCACCAGCTGCCATTCCAGGCCCTTCGCGGCGTGCACGGTGAGCACTTGGACCCGGTCGCGGGTGACGGTGGGTTGAGCCGGTGCCAAACCGTTCTCTACCTCGCCGGCCACGTCGAGGTAGGCCAGCAGGCCGGCGACCGACGCGGTGTTCGAGTTGCCGGTGCGCTCGGCGTAGCCGGCGACCTCGTCGGCGAAGGCGTCCAGGTGCTCGGTGCCCGACCACGGCAGAGCGGCCCGGGCACGAACCTCACAGTCGAGCCCCAATACCCGGCGCACCTCGGCGACCAGATCGGGCAGGGAGTATCCGAGGTGGCCGCGTAGCCCGGTCAGCTCGCCGGCGAGGGCGTTGATGCGCTCGTAGCCGGCCGGGGAGTAACCGGCGGCCGGACCCGGATCGCAGATGGCGTCGGCCAGGCAGGGCGAGTCGGCAGCTGAGCCGGCCGTCATCGCGATGGCTTCGGCGCAGGCAGGTTCGGTCGCATTCACCGGTGCGGTGGGCGCGTCGCCCAACTCCTGCGCCCTGCGCCACAGCGCGGCGATATCCCGTCCGCCCAGACGCCAGCGCGGACCGGACAGCACCCGCATGGCGGCCGCGCCTGCGGTCGGGTCGGCAACCAGGCGCAGCATGGCCACCAGGTCGGCGACCTCAGGGACCGACAGCAGACCGGCCAGGCCGACGACCTCGGTCGGGATTCCGCGAACGCGCAGCGCGTCGGCGATCGGGGCGGCGTCGGCGTTGCGGCGGACCAGCACCGCCGCGGTGGGTGGTGCGCTGCCGTCGTCGCGGGCCTGCCGGTACCGCTGCGCTATGTGGTCGGCGATCCAGTCGCGCTCGGTTTGCACGTCGGCAAGCAGGGCACAGCGGACAGTTCCGGGCGGGGCATCCGGGCGCGGGCGCAGTGGCCGTACCGCGACCGACCGGCGTCGGGCCTCGGCCGATATGGCGTTGGCGAGATGCAGCGTGCTGGGCGGGTTGCGCCAGCTGGTGCGCAGTTCCAGGGTCGGCGCCGGCGACCCGTCGGCGAGCGGGAAGTCGGTGGTGAACCGCGGCAGGTTGGTCGCCGACGCGCCGCGCCACCCGTAGATCGACTGGATCGGGTCGCCGACCGCCGTGAGCGCCAGTCCGTCATCACAGCCGCCACCGAACAGCGACGACAGCGCGATGCGTTGGGAATGGCCGGTGTCCTGGTACTCGTCCAGCAACACCACCCGGTAGCGGCTGCGCAACTCCTGACCCACCTGCGGGAACTCGGCCGCCAGCTGCGCAGCGGAGGCCATCTGCATGCCGAAGTCCATGACCTTGTCGGCCCGCAGGCGGTCCTGGAGCGCGTCCAGCAGCGGTACCAGCTCGGCGCGGTCGGTCTGCGTGGCCAGCATCCGCAGCAACGACTGGTTGGGGCCGCTGTCCCGCTGGCGCGGACCGGGCGGCAGCGTGTGCACCAGCCGCTCCAGCTCCATGTGGGTATCACGGAGCTGACCGGTGTCGACGAGGTGTTCGGCGAGCTGACCCCACAGCCGCAAGACCAGGGAGGTGACCGCGGCCGGCGTCTTCTCCGTGTGCAGTTCGCCGCGGTATCGGTTGACCACGTCGAACGCGAGCTGCCACATCTCGGTTTCGGTGAGCAACCGGGTGTGGGGTTCGATCGGCAGCAACAGCCCGTATTCGCGCAACAGCGAACCGGCGAACGCGTGGTACGTGCTGACCGTCGGGGTGGCTGCGGGTTGGGGCGTTTGCCCCGAGTCGGCGTTGAGGCTCGACAGGCGGGCCAGCCGGGTCCGGACGCGGCGCAGCAGCTGACCGGCAGCCTTGCGGGTGAACGTCAGGCCGAGCACCTGGCCGGGTTCGGCATACCCGTTGGCGACCAGCCACACCACGCGGGCAGCCATGGTCTCGGTCTTGCCGGCGCCGGCGCCGGCGATCACCACCAGCGGCCCCGGCGGTGCCGCGATCACTGCGGCCTGCTCGTCGGTGGGTGGTAAAACGCCCAGCGCACCGGCTAATTCGGCGGGGCTGTAGCGCGGAGTCACTGCGCCGGCCCGTCGGCGTGTGCGGGGCAGGAGGGTCGGACCGGGCAATGCGAACAGCCGTCGTTGCGCCGGGCGACGAAATGCGGCCCGACCGTCGCTTCGGCGGCGCGGCCGATCAGGTCGCGCCAGTTCTCCCGAGCCTGCGGCGTCAGCGGATCCTGCTCGCGTTGAGTGGCGCCCGAGGCCCCGGTCTTGCCGGGATAGACCAACCGGGCGCCGCCGGGCTCGTCGCCGTCGGACATCATGCCTTCGGCCACGGCCAGCTGATACATCGCCAACTGCGCGTGCTGCTGCGCATCGTCTTTGCTGACCGGCGACTTGCCGGTCTTGACGTCGACGATCACCAGCCGACCGGCGGCGTCACGCTCGAGCCGGTCGATGCGGCCGCGCAGTCGGATCTCGCGGCCCCCACCGTGCTCCTTGTCGAGCATCCCGTCGACACCGACCTCGACACCGACCTCGGTCAGCTCGCCGCGTGTTTGCGCACGCCACTGCACAAACGCCTGGATCATGGCGCGGTGGCGGGCCAGCTCGTTGGCCGAATGCCAGGGCGCCTCGAACGGAAGGTGTTGCCAGACGCGGTCCAGCTCCGCCAGCAGCTGCGACTCGGTGCGGCCGGACTCGGCGACCAGCGCATGCATCACCGAGCCGACAGTGGAGCGCAGCTCCCGCGGGTTGGTCCCGCCGTGCCGCTCAACCAGCCAGCGCAGCGGACAGTCGTTGAGCGTCTGCAGGGTCGACGGCGTCAACGTCACGGTGTCGTCGGGTTTGGACAGCGGCGCGTCGGTGCTGACCGTGGTTAGACCGTGCCAGTCCGCCGGATTCGCGCCCGGCACGCTAGCTTTGGCCAGGCGCGCCAATTGGGTTGCCGCGCAGGCCCGTGCGGCCTCGTCGACCGTGCCGTCGGGTGCACACACCACTGCCCGCAACCGGCCCACCACCGCGGGCGTCGACAGCACGCGCGGCGCCGAAACAGGTTGCGGCTCCTCGACTTCACCGTGCGCCCACTGAGCGGCCTCGAAAAAGAACGGTGACGGCAACGCGGCTTCGTGTCCACCGCGGTCGGCGCTGTCCACGGCGGTCAGCACCAGGCGACGCCGCGCCCGGCCCATCGCGGCCACCAGCAGCCGGCGCTCCTCGGCCAGCAGCGGCGCCCGTACCGACGCATGGTCACCCACCCCGTCGAGTTCATCGAGCAGTCGCTGGGTGGCCAACACGCCGCCCCGCGGAATCATGTTGGGCCACAATCCGTCCTGCAGTCCGGCTATCACCACCAGGTCCCATTCGTGACCCAGGGCGGCGTGCGCGCTGAGCACCTTGACCTGTTCGGACGGCGACGTGAGGTCGGTGGTGGATTGCGGCAGCTGCAACGCCGCGACATGCTCGACGAGTCCGCGCAGCGACGCCCCCGACGTGCGGGACACGAAGTCGTCGGTGATGTCGAATAGCGCCGTCACCGCTGCGAGGTCCCGCGCGGCCTGCTCCCCCGCCGGCCCACCGCGCTCGATTGCCGTCAGCCAGCGCCGCTGCAGACCCGACCGGTGCCAGGCCGCCCACAGCGTGTAGCGCGGATCCTGGCCGTTGCGGTGGCAATCGACTGCCGCGTCCAGCACGGCGCGCACTCGCCGCAGCGCAGCGGCTTGCGCTTCGGGAGCGGGTGGTTTGTCCCCGGTGAGCGTCTGCACCAACAGCTCGGCGAACGTGCCGTCCTGCCTGCGCTGCAACGTCCTGCGCAACTGGCGAAGCGAGACGGGGTCGACCCGGCCGATCGGTCCGGTGAGCAGTGCCAGCGCGTCGTCGCCGTCGAGTCCGTCGGCGGCGGCGAGAAGGACGGTGAGCAGCGCGCGCACCGCGGGTTTCTCAGCCAGCGGCCCGCCTGTCGCGGGGATCGCGACCGGAACACCGGCGGCGGCCAGCGCTCGAGGCAACCGCCCGCCGGCGCGTGGCACCGACCGGACGATCACCGCCATCTGCGACCACGGCACACCGTCGACGAGGTGCGCACGTCGCAGGGTATCGGCGATCAGCGCGCCTTCGGCGTGCGCCGAAGCGGCCAAGCGGACGCTCACTCCACCGCAGCGCCCATCGTCCCCGGTGCCGTCGATGCGCCGGCCGGGGCAAGCACCGGGCAACCGACTCGCGATGCCGCTCACCGCGCGGGCGACACCCGGCGCGCACCGATGTGAGGCGCTCAGCGTCACCCCTGGGTGGTCACCGCCCAGCAGCAGCCCCGGATCACCGCCCCGGAACCCGAACACCGCCTGGTTCGGGTCACCCGCGATCAGCGCGACATCGGCACCGACAGCCAACGCGCGCACCAGCTGCGCGGCCTGCGGATCGAGTTGCTGGGCATCGTCGACCAGAAGCACTCGGAGCCGGGCACGTTCAGCGGCCAGCAGCTCAGGATCGACCGCAAACGCCTCCAGTGCCGCCCCGACCAGTTCGGCGGCGGCCAGTGCAGGTGCGGTGGCCTGCGGGGCGGCCGTCCCGACCGCCGCGCGCAACAACATCACCTGCTCGTACTGCCGGGCGAATCGACCGGCCGCGACCCACTCCGGCCGGCCGCAGGAGCGACCCAACCGTTCGAGCTCGAGTGGCTCGACCCCGCGTTCAGCGCAGCGCGCCAGCAGGTTTCGCAGTTCGTTGGCGAATCCCGCGGTGGGCAGCGCGGGCAGCAGATGAGCGGGCCAGGACGCGCCGTCCTGGAGGTCACCGGCCAGCAGTTCGCGGACGATAGCGTCCTGCTCGGCGCCGGTCAGCAACCGCGGCGGTGGCCCGCCGCTACGTTCGGCCGCCCGCCGCAGCACGGAGTAGGCGTAGCTGTGCACGGTGCGTACCAACGGCTCGCCCACGACGGGCCGACCGTGGCTCGAGCGCAGCAAGGCGGTGGTCACCGCGCTGCGTTCCCGCGTGCCGAGCCGGCCCGAACCGGTAAGCAGCAGAACAGCTTCCGGATCCACGCCCGAAGAGATCCGGGCGACGGCCGCCTCAACCAGCAGGCAGCTCTTGCCGGTTCCGGGGCCACCCAGCACGCGCACCAGGCCGCGCCAATCCGGGTGCACCAGTTGCTGCGCCGCGCCCCAGCTGTATGACATACCGGCATGCAACCACGCAGGTCCGACAAGTAGCGCTGACCAGCCCGGATGCCGGGATGAGACCGCCTGGCATCATCGACGCGTGACCACCGTCCTTCATGCGCACCGGTTCGGACCGCCCGGCCCGGTCCGGCTGCTGGCGCTGCACGGGCTGACCGGTCACGGCGAACGCTGGCGACACTTTGCCAACTACGTGCCCGAGATCGCCGTGGCCGCACCCGATCTGATCGGGCACGGCAGGTCGTCGTGGGCCGCGCCGTGGACGATCGAGGCCAACGTCGCGGCGGTGGCCGCATTGCTGGACGCCGAAGCCGACGCACCGGTGCTGGTGATGGGCCACTCTTTCGGCGGCGCGGTGGCGATGCATCTGGCTGCGGCGCGGCCGGATCTGGTGGGCGCCCTGTTGTTGCTCGACCCGGCGATCGGGTTGGACGGCCACTGGATGTCGCAGATCGCCGAGGCGATGCTGGCCGCCCCCGATTACCCGGACCGCGATGAGGCCCGCCAGGAGAAGGCCGGCGGTTCCTGGGCCGACGTGGACCCGGCCGTACTCGAAGCCGACCTGGCCGAGCACTTGATCCGACTACCCAACGGACGATACGGCTGGCGGATCAGCCTGCCGGCAATGATGTCCTACTGGAGCGAGTTGGCTCGCGACGTCGTGTTGCCACCCACCGGGATTCCCACGACTGTGGCGCGGGCCACGTGGACCGCACCGCCCTACGTCAGCGACGGGTTGATCGCCGCATTGCGTGACCGGCTGGGCGGCGAGTTCGAATTGGTGGACTACGAATGCGATCACATGGTGCCGCACGCCAAGCCCGATGCGGTCGCCGCGCTGGTGCGCAGGCTGTTGACAACGCGGTAGCGATGACGCAGATCACCGACGAGCAGATCGAGCGGGTGCGCTCGCTGGTCGCTGCCATCCCCCCGGGCCGGGTCGCCACCTATGGTGATATTGCCGCTGCCGCAAGACTTTCCAGTCCACGCATTGTCGGTTGGATCATGCGCACCGACTCCGCGGACTTACCCTGGCACCGGGTGATCACCGCGTCCGGGCGACCGGCCCGGCATCTGACGTCTCGGCAGCTGGAACTGCTGCGTGCCGAAGGGGTATTGTCGGTCGACGGACGGATCGCGCTGAGCGAGGTCCGCTACGAGTTCGATTCCAGGACTTAGAGATTCATCCGGACCAGTGCCGCAGTGCGGGCCAGCCCGGGAAACGCCTCGGCGGTGGAACGCGGGTGCAGAGCATGAACGGCCAAACGGAATATTAACGCGCGCAACAACATCTGCGACCACTCGGGCAGTGCGTTCCACCGTTCGATGAGACCGTCGTCGGCCTCCCCCCACGACAATGCATCGACGACGACGACCCCGGCCGCCCAGGAGGCGGGACGCCAGTACGGGGTGATGTCGGTGACGCCGGGCGGGGCGGTGCCGGCGAACAGCACTGTGCCGTACAGGTCGCCGTGTACCAGCTGGTTGGGGCTGCGGGTCGGCTTGCGCAACGTCGCGAGTTGGTTGATCAGCTCGACCGATCGTTCGGCGTCCGCCGAGGGCGGGGCGGTCCGCGCACCCGGCGGCACCGACTGCAGCGGACGTTCCTCCCAGGCGGCGCGATCGGCGGCGATGAAGACGTCGACGTCAGCCCAGGGGGCGGTGGGACCCTGGGTCAGAAAGCGGGGCCGCTCCAGTTTGCCGGTGGCCTCGTGCAGCCGGACCGCCGCAGAGACGACCTCGTCATGGCGGGCTTCGGGGGTGCCGGCGACGAAGGTGTCCGCCCGCCAGCCAGACACCACGTAGCGCCCGTCGGTGGACCGGACCGGGCGGGCCAGGCGCACCCCGTCGACGAACAAGGTCTCGCGCACCCGGGCCGACCACGCCGCACGGGCGTTGTCGGCAACCATGGATAACACCACCTCGCCGCACCGCCAGCCGCCCTCCCAGGCGGCACCCAGCGCCGCGGGCTCCGTACCGGTCAAGCCGAACGCCGCGAGCACGTGCTCCGGCGGCGGCTCGACACTCACGCCGGTCAGCCTAGTAGAGCCTGGCACAGCTACCACAGCTAACACCCGAATGCACCCGAGCTGATTCTGGCCGCCGGCAAGAAGGACGGATCTTCCGGCGGGTCCGCCGGCAGGTCAGTGTGAGAAAACGGTGGCTTCACCGGGTTCGTGGTCGAGAACCCGGCGGTTGAAGATCATCAGGTAACCGAAGTACAACCCACCCACCCCGAGCAGGCTCGTCACGATAATCAGCGGCACCACCGCGTCGGCGGGCGAGAGCAGTATGACCAGCGCGCATATCGACCAGATCAGCGCGAAGATCGCCACCGGCAGCTCGAACCGGCCGATGTCGAATGCCCCTTCCTGCCGGCCCAATTTGTTGCGCACCACGAGGTAGAGAACAACGATCATGCCGTACGTCAGCGCCGGGAAAACCGTCCCGGAGGTGATCAACTCCAGCAGAGCGTTGCCCGGCAGGACGGCGAGTACCGCAATCCCGATGACGACGGGCACGATGGTGGCTGGTATCGGCGTCTGCGTGCGGGGATTCACCCGTCGCATCAGTCGGTGTGCGGGAAACCGGTCATCGCGCGCCATCGCGAAGATCATGCGCGAGCAACTGGTCAGCGTGACCATCCCCCCGCCGAAGAAGGCAATCGCTATGGCGGACAGAAATATTCGCTCGGTCGCCGCTCCCAGTTGGTCGTGCATGATCATCGCGACGGGCGAGTCTGCGGCCGAGACCCTGGGAATGTTGTCGATGGCAATGGTCAGTGCGATCAGAAACAGCATGCCCAGCACACTGGCCGCCAACACCGATCCCACGATCGCGCGCGGCACGCTTCGGAAGGGGTCCTTGGCCTCCTCGGCCATGTTCGCTGCCGAGTCGAAGCCCACCAACGTTCCCAGTCCCACGATCATGACCGCCATCAACCCTCCTCCGAAGGCGAAGTAGTCCGTCGTGTTCGCGGTGATGCCTCGTGAAGTGAGATTGCCGACCGAGCCGTCTCCGGTCACGGCCACCGCCACCAGGAGCGCGACCACGAGGACCACAACGATCGTCAGCTCGACGGCAACCGCCGCCGAATTGATCAGCGCGACAATCTTTGTCGAGACAATCGCAAGCACGGCCTGGATCACCATCACCACTGCGGCGATCAATCGCGCCGTGTGCTCGTCGGGCGCCATGTTGAACAACGGCATCAGGCAGGTGCTGGACATCGCACTGTCGATCGCCATCAGCCCGGTGATCAGGTAGCAAAAGGTGAGCCAGCCGAAGAACCAGCCGATCTTGGGGTTGGCCAGCCGCGAACCCCATTGGTAGGACGAGCCGCTGAGTGGGATGCGGGCAGCGAACTGCGCGACCACCAGCGCAATGAGCAACTGGCCGACCGCAGCGACGATCCATGTCCAGATTCCCACCGGCCCGGCATTACGGAGAAGGTCGTCGTAGGTACCGAAGATGCCCACCGCCACCGAGATGAACGCGAAAGACACCGCGAACACCTGGAAAGAGCCCAGCGTTCGTTTGAGTTCTGGCTCGTACCCGAATTCTTCGCAGAACTCGTCAGAGGAGCCCGCGTCCGGCGCTGGCGATGTGTCTGTCATTCCTGGCCTCCGTCTCAGTGAGCACGAACTCTGGCCCTAGTACATGACCATGTCCGGCTGCATCTGCTTCGCCCAGGCCATGATTCCGCCCTGCAGATGCACCGCGTCGGAGAAACCGGCCCGCTTCACCGCGGCCAGCGCTTCGGCCGACCGCACGCCGCTCTTGCAGTACAGCACCGCCTTGCGATCCTGCGGCAGCTGCGACAAGCCCTCCCCGGACATGATCAGCGACTTCGGGATCAGCGTGGCGCCGTCGATGTGGTTGATGTCCCACTCGACCTGTTCGCGCACATCGATCAGGGCCAGCGAGGTGCCGGAGTCCAGCATCGTGCGCAGCTCGGCCGGGGTGATGGTCGAGCCCGCGACGGCGGCAGCGCCGTCGTCGGACACCGCGCCGCAGAAGTACTCGTAGTCGATCAGCTCGGTGATCGTCGGCGTCGACGGGTCCTTGCGGATCCTGATCGTGCGATAGCTCATCTCCAGCGCGTCGTAGATCATCAACCGGCCCAGTAGCGTCTCACCGATCCCGGTGATCAGCTTGACCGCTTCGGTCCCCATCACCGATGCGATCGATGCGCAGATGATGCCCAGCACACCGCCTTCGGCGCAGGACGGCACCATCCCCGGTGGTGGCGGCTCCGGATACAGGTCGCGGTAGTTCAGGCCCAGTCCGTTCGGCGCGTCCTCCCAGAACACCGACGCCTGGCCTTCGAACCTGTAGATCGACCCCCAGACGTAGGGTTTGCCCGCCAGCACGGCGGCGTCGTTCACCAGATACCGGGTGGCGAAGTTGTCCGAACCGTCCAGGATGAGGTCGTACTGGGCGAAGAGCTCGAGCGCGTTGTCGGCCTCCAGCCGGAATTCGTGCAGCCGCACGTCGATCAGTGGGTTGATGGTGGCGATCGATTCGCGGGCCGACTGCGCCTTGGGGCGCCCGACATCGGCGGTGCCGTGAATGACCTGGCGTTGCAGATTGGATTCGTCGACCACGTCGAAGTCGACGATGCCGATGGTGCCGACGCCGGCCGCGGCCAGGTAGAGCAGCGTGGGCGACCCAAGCCCGCCGGCGCCGATCACCAGCACCCGGGCGTTCTTGAGCCGCTTCTGTCCGTCCACCCCTAGCTCGGGAATGATGAGGTGGCGGCTGTAGCGGGCCACCTCCTCGCGGGTCAGCTCAGCGGCGGGTTCGACCAATGGCGGCAGCGATGACGACACATGACTCAGATTAGGCGCGTCCCCATGGCCGACGATGGAAAACGACTCAAGCGATGGGGAACGGCCAGGGGTTGAACCGGCAGGTTTTGCCGTCGGCCTTGACCTGATCGGGATCGAACTTGGCCCCGTCGTTATTGGCGGTGGAGAACGTCTGCTGCATCATCACCGGCGCCAGACCGCCCTGTTGGTCGCACGGCTCGTGCCGCACGTATCCGATGGCGTGACCGACTTCGTGGTTGACCACGTACTGCCGGTAGGAACCCACATCACCCTCGAACGGCAGCGCCCCGCGCACCCAGCGGGCTTCGTTGATGAAGACGCGCGATTCGCGGTCTGAACCGAATGACGGGTTGTAACACGACGTTTCCAGCGGAAATTCGTATCCGCAGCCCACCCGCACCGTCATCGGCGAGACCAACGAGATCCGGAAGTCCGGCTTGCCGCTGTCGATTCGGATGAACGCGAACTGCGGGTTGTGTGTCCAGCCCTTAGGGTTGTCCAGCGTCCGGTCGACCATCTGGGCGAACGCGTCGTCCCCGCCGTACATGGTGGGGTCCAGACCGTTCTCCACCTCGACGGTGTAGCGGAAGACTTTGGCGGTGCCTTGCCCGATCTGCGGCGTGGCGCCGGGAATCACCCGCCAGGTCTTGTCGCCGGCCTGGGTGAAGGCACCGCCCTCGGGCAGCGTGCCGGTCGGCAGGTTCGCGTCGAAAGCGGCCAGTCCCCGCGGCGGCATGTCCAGAATCGAGGTGCCGACCGCGCCGATGGTCGGCGGGTCTTTGTGGATCGAACTGGCCGACGGCCTCGGCGTATTGGTACCCGTCACCGTCTGGTAGGCCACCACCAGGGTGAGCACCGTGAGAAACGGCAGCGCGTAGGCGCGCCAACCGTAGGTCGATACGAACCGCCCCAGCCAGGATTGCTTGCGCCATTGGCGCGGACGGTCGCGGTCGGCGCGGACCCGTCCGGCGCTCTGACCCAGCGGGTCGCGCTGAGCCCGCAGCGGCTCGCGCCAGTCGTCACGCAGCACCGGCACCCGACCGGTATTGCGATCTGGCCGCGGCGACGTCATTTCCCCAGAATGGCACAGCTGCCGGTGGCATCCGGCCCTGGCGCGCCCGAAAACCGCCCTCGGTCAGGTGCTGCGACGCACTCTGACACCGGTTCGGATCGGCCGGACGCCGCAGGTAGTAGTCTTCTTGCGAAACACTGCGCGCCTTCGGGGATGGCAAAATGGGCGCACCACCAATGGATTGAGGGAGTGATGAGCGATCTCGCCAAGGCGGCGCCGCGACGCGCTGTCCGATCGGCCGACGGTGTCCGGCCGGGCGAAGGCGCAGCCCCCTCCAACCGGCGGGGCAGCCGGCTGCCGCGCGACGAACGTCGGGGTCAGCTGCTGATCGTCGCCAGCGACGTGTTTGTCGACCGCGGCTACCACGCCGCCGGGATGGACGAGATCGCCGACCGCGCCGGCGTCAGCAAACCGGTTCTTTACCAGCACTTTTCCAGCAAGCTCGAGTTGTATCTGGCGGTGCTGAACCGGCACGTGGACAATCTGGTGTCCGGCGTGCAGCAGGCGCTGGACCGGACCACCGACAACCGGCAGCGGCTGCATTCAGCGGTGCAGGCGTTCTTCGACTTCATCGAACACGACAGTCAGGGTTATCGACTAATTTTCGAGAACGACTACGTCACCGAGCCCGAGGTGGCCGCGCAGGTGCGGGTGGCGACCGAGTCGTGCATCGACGCGGTATTCGCGCTGATCGCTGAGGACTCGGGACTGGACCCGCACCGCGCCCGGATGATCGCCGTCGGCCTGGTCGGCATGAGCGTGGACAGCGCGCGGTACTGGCTGGACTCCGATCGACCGATTTCGAAGTCAGCTGCCGTGGACGGGACCGTGCAGTTCGCCTGGGGTGGTCTGTCGCACGTGCCGCTCACCCGCTCCTAGGATTTGGCCCCGCTGTCCGCCTTGGCCGCGACCTCCGCGCCGACGCCGAAGCCGACCCGCCGCGCATCGGCGACCCCGATCTCCACGTAGGCAATCTTGGCCGCGGTGACCAGGAACCGGCGTCCGCGCTCGTCGTTGAGGGCCAGTACACCCGCTTCGTCGCGCACCGCCGCGCCGACCAGTTCTTCCACCTCAGCCGGCGTCTGCGCGCTGGAGAACACCAGCTCGCGCGGACTGTCCGTGATTCCGATCTTGACCTCCACGCAGGCCCCTTCCGTTGGCGTATCCGTCGCAGGCGTCTCTCTGCAGCAGGCTAGTGGACGGGTCTGACCTACCCCGCCCCGCGCCCCCCGACTCGCAGTTCGCGGTAAGCGAACGAACCCGTCACGATTCGGTCTAACCGCCCCCGGATCCGGGCCGCACCCGAATCACATCGATACCATCGGCAACATCAGTACCATACGTAACACCCTCCACGATTTCTTCCGGGACCTCGAAGACTTCCCGGACGAGGAAGGCTACCCAGCCGACGACGACGGTTACGTCGAAGACGGCGACGGATACGTCGAAGACGAGGACGCCGACGAGACCTGGGACGACGGGGACGACGAGTGGGCCTGGCCGGCCGACAACCGGTGGCGGTCAGCCGCTCTGCTGGTCGGCGCGGTGGCAGCTGTCGGCGCCGTGGCCACCGCGGTCATCATCAACAGCGGCGACAGCGCGACCACCAAGGCCACCGTCGGGGCCCCGACACCGAAGTCGGTGATTTCCACCACATCCCGGCCCTCCCCGCCCACCATGTCCCCGGCACCGACCAACCCGCCGACGACGCGACAACTGCCGCCGGAGACCGTCACCACCTTGGCGCCGCCCAGCATCGGGCCGACCAGGCTGCCCACCGCGGCGCCGCTGCCGACCACCACCCCGCCGGGAGCCGCCCTGAGTCCGCGCACCGTCGTCTACAGCGTCACCGGCACCAAGCAGATGTTCGACCTGGTGAACATCGTCTATACCGACGCGCGCGGATTCCCGGTCACCGAGTTCAACGTGGCCCTGCCCTGGTCCAAGATGGTCGTGCTTAACCCGGGCGTGCAGACCGAATCGGTGATCGCGACCAGCATCTACGGCCAGCTGAACTGCTCGATCGTCAACGCCCAGGGTCAGTTGGTCAAAGCTTCGGCCAACAACTCGGCGCTGGCCACCTGCACCCGCTGACCCGCTCAGCTCAGGCCGAGTTCGTGCATCCGCTGATCGTGCGTCTTCTGCAGCCGATCGAAGAACGCGCCGAGCTGACCCAGCCCGCCTCCGCCGGAAAGTACCAGGTCAACCAGCTCATCGTGGTCGGCCAGCAGGTACTGAGCCTGGGTGATCGCCTCGCCGAGCAACCGGCGGGACCACAGCGCCAGCCGACTGCGCTGTTTGCCGCTGGAGGTCACCGCGGCGCGCACTTCGGCCACCACGAACTGGGAATGCCCGGTCTCGGACAACGTCGCGCGGACCACGTCGGCGATCTCGTCGGGCAGGCCGCCCGCGATCTCCAGATACAGATCGGCGGCCAGCGCATCCCCGACATAGGTCTTCACCAGAGCTTCCAGCCACGTACTCGGAGTGGTCAGCCGGTGGTAGTTCTCCAGCGCGGACACGTACTTCGACATCGCCCGGACGACGTCGACACCACGGCTCTCCAGCGCGTCGCGCAGCAGTTCGTAATGCCCCATTTCGGCGGCAGCCATGCTGGCCATCGAGATGCGGCCCTGCAGATTCGGCGCCATCCGCGCCTCGTCGGTCAACCGGTAGAACGCCGCCACCTCGCCGTATGCGAGCAGCGCGAACAGCTCGTTGACGCCGGGATGATCGGCGGAGAGCTGGGATCCGGGCGAATCCGCCACCTCGTCGGCAGATGAAGGTGGAGGCATGGCAACACTCTAATAGGCCGGCTCCGAAGAGTACGGGTCACGCCGGATGAGCAGGTATCATGGGTAACTGGTAGTGGCTGAATCTGTGCTGCCACCGCCGAGGAAATGTGCGTGCACGTAGCCGCCCGCCCAAAGATCGACCAGGAGCGCGGGCCCGGCGAAGTAGTCGGAATCGGATTTCGTGCGCGCGTGAACCGCGACACAGACAGAGCACGAACTAATCCGAACCAGTTCGATTACTTCACCGGAAGGCTTCAACCCGCGTATGACCGCACTCAAAAATGCCCCTGAACTCACCTTTGCCCAGCTTGGAGTGCGCGACGAAATAGTTCGCGCACTCGCCGAGAAAGGCATCGAGACGCCCTTTGCCATCCAGGAACTGACCCTGCCGCTCGCGCTCGACGGCGAAGACGTGATCGGCCAGGCCCGTACCGGCATGGGCAAGACCTTCGGGTTCGGCGTGCCGCTGCTGCAGCGCGTCACCTCCGAAACCGCGACGCGACCACTGACCGGCGCCCCGCGCGCCCTGGTGGTCGTGCCCACCCGCGAGCTGTGCCTGCAGGTCACCAACGACCTGGCGTCCGCGGCGAAGTATCTGACCGCGCCGAAAGACCCCGAGGTCGCCGACGGGGCGCAGCGCCCGCTGGCGGTGGTCTCCATCTACGGCGGCCGGGCCTACGAGCCGCAGATCGAAGCGCTGCACAAGGGCGCCGACGTCGTGGTGGGCACGCCGGGCCGGCTGCTCGACCTGTGCCAGCAGGGCCACCTGCAGCTGGGCGGACTGTCCGTCCTGGTGCTCGACGAAGCCGACGAAATGCTTGACCTGGGCTTTCTGCCCGACATCGAACGCATTCTGCGGCAGATCCCGGCCGACCGGCAGTCCATGCTGTTCTCGGCGACCATGCCGGATCCGATCATCACGCTGGCCCGCACCTTCATGGTCCAGCCCACCCACATCCGCGCCGAGGCGCCGCACTCGCTGGCCGTGCACGACACCACCGAGCAGTTCGTCTACCGCGCCCACGCGCTGGACAAGATCGAACTCGTCAGCCGCATCCTGCAGGCCGGCGGCCGCGGCGCGACGATGATCTTCACCCGGACCAAGCGCACCGCCCAGAAGGTGTCCGACGAGTTGCAGGAGCGCGGTTTCGCCGTCGGCGCCGTGCACGGCGACCTCGGACAGATCGCGCGCGAAAAGGCCCTCAAGGCATTCCGCTCCGGCGACATCAACGTGCTGGTCGCCACCGACGTCGCGGCCCGCGGTATCGACATCGACGACGTCACGCACGTCATCAACTACCAGTGCCCCGAGGACGAGAAGATGTACGTCCACCGGATCGGACGCACCGGCCGCGCCGGACGCACCGGCGTGGCGGTCACCCTGGTGGATTGGGACGAGCTCGAACGCTGGTCCGCGATCGACCGGGCACTGGGCCTGGGCTCGCCCGACCCGGCCGAGACCTACTCCAACTCCCCGCACCTGTACACCGAGCTGTCCATCCCGGCCGAGACGGGCGGCGCCGGCGGCGAACCGCGCAAGGCCCCGGTCAAGCGCCGCGAACCCGGCGACGAGAGTTCCAGCCGTCCCCCCCGTCGCACCACCAAACGCAAGCGCACCCGCGGCGGCAAGCCGGTCACCGGACATCCCGTCGCGAGCGGTGACGCTGCTGACGACCCGGGCACGCCCGCGGCACCCGGGACGACCTCCGGTGCCACGTCCAGCTCGCCGGCCCGGCGGCGGCGGCGTCGTCGCAAGCCGGCCGATGCCGCCCCTTCGACGATCTAGCCGACCAGCACAGCCATACTCAGCGCATGGTCCGACCTGAGCGCCGAACCAAGGCCGACATCGTGGCTGCCGCGACCATTGCGATCGTCGTCGCGGTCGCGGCGGCGCTGATCTGGTGGACCAGCGACGCGCGGGCCACCGTCAGCCGGCCGGCGGCCACCCCCGCAACCGCGCCCACGCCCGTCCGTGAGGTTCCTACCACGCTGCATGAGCTCTGGAGCGCACCCAGTGCGGCGACCCGGGTTCCGGTGGTGGTGGGTGGAACGGTGACCACCGCCGCTGGACGCCTGGTGGAAGGGCGCGACCTGACCACCGGTCAGCCACTGTGGAGCTACTCGCGCGATACCGACCTGTGCGGGGTGACCTGGATCTATCGCTACGCCGTCGCGGTCTACCGGGACGACCGCGGCTGCGGTCAGGTCAGCACCATCGACGGATCGACCGGCCGCCGCGGACCTGCCCGCAGCAGCTATGCCGATCCGCAGGTGCGGCTGTCCTCCGACGGCACCGCCATCCTGTCGGCGGGCAGCACCCGGCTGGAGATGTGGCGCTCGGACATGGTCCGGATGCTGGCGTACGGCGAGACCGACGCCCGGGTCAAACCGTCGGCGCGGGGTTTGCACTCGGGCTGCACGCTGGAATCCGCCGCGGCGAGTTCATCGGCGGTGTCGGTCCTCGAATCGTGCGCCGACCAGGCCGACCTGCGCCTGCTGCTGCTGCGTCCCGGCAAGGACGACGACGAACCCCAGCAGCAGGTGGTGCAGGAAGCCGGCGTGCGGCCGGGCACCGGGGCGCGGGTGCTGGTGGTCTCGCAGAACCGCACCGCGGTGTACCTGCCGACCCCGCAGCCGCACGTCGACGTGGTCGATGAGACGGGCGCCAGGGTGGTAAGCCTGCCGCTGGACGGTCCGCCGTCGGCGTCGTCGGTGGTGTCCACGACCGGCAGCCTGGTCACCTGGTGGACCGGAGATGCGCTGCTGGTGTTCGAAGCCGGCGACCTGACCCTGCGCTACACCATCGCCGCAGGAGATTCGGCGGTTCCGGTGGGGCCCGGGGTGATGATGGCGGGCCGGCTGCTGGTGCCGATCACCGGTGCGATCGGCGTCTACGACCCGGTCAGCGGGCAGCCCAGTCGCTATATCGACGTGCAGCGATCGCCCAGCAGTGCCGCGGTGATCCCGGTGGTGTCCGGTTCGCGGGTGATCGAGCAGCGCGGTGACACCGTGGTCGCGCTGGGCTAATACTCCACGCTGAAGGTGGGCAGCGGCTTACCGGTCTTCCAGTGCTTGAGCAGCGCCTCGGCCAGCTCGCGGTAGGCCATCGCCCCTTTGTTCTTGCGCCCGGCCAGCACCGAGCAGCCCGACGCACTGGCTTCGGCGAAGCGCACCGTGCGCGGGATCGGCGGTGCCAGCACCGGCAACTCGTAGCGGTCGGCCACGTCAAGCAGCACGTCCCGGGTATGGGTGGTCCGCGAGTCGTACAGCGTCGGCAGGGCGCCGACCAGCCGCAGATTCGGGTTGGTGATCTGCTGGACGTCGGCGACGGTGCGCAGGAACTGGCCGACGCCGCGGTGCGCCAGGGTCTCGCACTGCAGCGGCACCATCACCTCGTCGGCGGCGGTGAGCCCGTTGAGGGTGAGCACACCGAGCGACGGCGGGCAGTCGATGATCACCACGTCGAACGCGTCGGCGAGTTTGGTCAGCGCCCGCTTGAGTGCGTATTCGCGGCCGGCCCGCATCAGCAGCATCGCCTCGGCACCCGCCAGGTCGATGTTGGCCGGGAGCAGCGTCATGCCCTCCGAAGTCGCCACCAGCGCCGCGTCGGGCTCCACCTCGCCGAGCAACACCTCGTGCACCGACACGGGCAACTTGTCGGGGTCCTGGCCCAGCGAGAAAGTCAGACACCCCTGTGGGTCGAGGTCGACGAGCAATACCCGCTTTCCTTTGTCCACCATCGCCGCACCGAGCGACGCGACCGTCGTTGTCTTGGCCACCCCGCCCTTTTGATTGGCCACCGCCAGCACGCGCATGTCGCTCATGGTGCCCATACTGGCATGTATCAGATCGTCTGGTTCGGGTGGCGGGCCCGGCGGGGTCCCGGCGTGTCTCGGGCACAATCGCTGGCATGGGCGTGCAGAACCACCGGCTGTTGTTGTTGCGCCACGGCGAGACCGAATGGTCGAAATCCGGCCAGCACACCGGGCGCACGGATATCGAGCTGACCGACGCCGGCCGGGAGCAGGCGGAGTTCGCCGGGGTGGTACTCGGCGACCTCGGCCTGACGGACCCGTTCGTGATCTGCAGCCCGCGGCGCCGCGCGCTGGCCACCGCCGACCTGGCCGGCCTCATCATCGATCAGGTCACCCCGCTGCTCGCCGAATGGGACTACGGCGAGTACGAGGGTCTGACCACCCCGCAGATCCACGAATCGGACCCCGACTGGCTGGTGTGGACGCACGGATGCCCCGGCGGGGAAAGCGTCGCGCAGGTCAGCGAACGCGCCGACCGGGCCGTAGCTCTGGCGCTGGAGAACATGCAGAACCGGGACGTACTGCTGGTCAGCCACGGCCACTTCTCCCGCGCGGTGATCACCCGGTGGGTACAACTGCCGGTGCGCGAAGGCAGCCGCTTCGGCATGCCCACCGCGACGATCGCCGTGTGCGGGTTCGAGCACGGCATCCGGCAGCTCAGTCAGCTCGGGTTGAGCTGTCATCCCCGACCGAATGCGCTGACGTGAACCCGGAACCGCCTTTCGCGCTGATCGGACCGCGGGGGACCCTGGTTGCCGACGGCGTACGGGCACGTTACGACGATCTGCGGGCGGCCCAAGCGGCCCTGCGTTGCGGTGCCGCACCAATAGTGTTGGGCGCGTTGCCATTCGACGTGACCCGAGCGGCCGCGCTGGTGGTCCCGGAACACGTCGGCGCGCTTCCCGACTGGCCGACGGGTCCGCTGCCGACGGTTCGCATCGACTCGGCCGTGCCGCCCCCCGCCGAGCACCGCTCCCGGATCAGCCGCGCCCGCGAGCAGCTGGCCGCCGACGACAACCCGCTACACAAGGTGGTGCTGGCCCGGGCGTTGCAGTTGTCCGCCGACGCGCCGCTCGACCCCCGCGCGGTGCTGCGCAGGCTGGTCGCCGCCGACGCCGACGCCTACAGTTTTCTGGTCGACCTGAGCGCAGCCGGCGGCGACTACGTCGGGTCCGCGCTGGTGGGCGCCAGCCCGGAACTGCTGGTCGCGCGCTCCGGCGAGCGGGTGGTGTGCCGGCCCTTCGCCGGCTCGGCACCGCGCTCCCCGGACCCGGACACCGATGCCGCCAACGCCGCCGCGCTGGCCGGATCGGCCAAGGACCGACACGAGCACCGGTTGGTCATCGACGTGATGCGGGCGGCGCTGGAGCCGCTGTGCACCGACCTGACCATCGCCGCAGAGCCGCAGCTGAGTCGTACCGCGGCGGTCTGGCACCTGTGCACCCCGGTGACCGGCCGGCTTCGCGATACCTCAACCACTGCAATCGATTTGGCGTTGGCGTTGCATCCCACCCCGGCGGTCGGGGGGGTGCCGGCCGACGCGGCCGCCCAGCTGATCGCCGCGCTGGAAGGCGACCGCGGCTTCTACGCCGGCGCGGTGGGCTGGTGCGATGCCCGCGGGGACGGTGACTGGGTGGTGTCGATTCGGTGCGCACAACTTTCGGCCGACCGGCGTACCGCGCTCGCCCACGCCGGCGGCGGCATCGTGGCCGAGTCCGACCCCGACGACGAAGTCCTGGAAACCACAACGAAATTCGCCACCATCCTCAATGCGTTGGGAGTCGCGCAGTGACCATCCGTCGCGCCGCACCGGGCGATGTCGCCAACATCACCGCCATGATCCACGAACTCGCTGCCTTCGAACATGCCGCCCAGCACTGCACCGTCACCGAAAAGCAAATAGCCACAGCACTTTTCGATGACACGCCGACGGTGCACGCGCACGTCGTCGATGTCGACGGACAACTCGCCGCGATGGCGTTGTGGTTCCTCAACTTCTCCACCTGGGACGGCGCGGCGGGCATCTACCTGGAAGACCTCTACGTGCGGCCGGCGTTCCGGCGCCGCGGTCTGGCCCGCGACCTGCTGAGGACCCTGGCCGCCGAATGCCGCACCCACGGCTACACACGACTGGCGTGGGCGGTGCTCAACTGGAACGCGGACGCGATCGCCCTGTACGACGGGATCGGGGCGGCGCCGCAGCGCGAGTGGACGACCTACCGGTTGTCCGGTCCGGAGTTGGCCGCGCTGGCCGGACCCCGCTGATCGTCGCCGGCGGCCCAGCGCACCGCCGGCGGGCTGAACAGCAATCCCAGGGTGCCCAGTGCCACCAGCCCCAACGGGATGCCGTACACCGGCCGGTGGGATCCCACCGCCAGATACCAGGCCACCGGCAGCAGCAACAGCTGGGTGAACACGGCCAGCCCACGGCCCCACCGCTTGCCGGTCACCAGGGCCCGGCCCCCGGCCAGCACCGCGGCACCCACCACGGCGAACCACGCCGCGGCGCCCAGCCCGTTGACGACGTGCTGATCGGCCCCGGCCAGACCACGGACCACCAGGATCACGGCCACCACCAGCGCTGCCGCGCCCTGGGCCGCCACGACGAAGCCGGCGCGACGGACGGTGGGCGGGACGGGGATGCGCACAGAGCCAGCGTAGAGCGTGATCCGCACCGCATACCGCCTAAGCTCATGGCTCATGCGTGCCATGTTGATCGCCAACCCGATCGCCACCAGCATCACTCCGGCCGCCCGGGCGCTGGTGACGCACGCACTGGAAAGTCGCGTACAGCTCACCATCGCCAACACCGAACACCCCGGTCACGCGGAGGAACTCGGGCACACCGCAGCGGCGCAGGGGTACGACCTGGTCGTCGTGCACGGCGGTGATGGGACGGTGAGCGCGGTGGTCAACGGCATGCTCGGCCGTCCCGGTTCCACTCCGGCCGGGCCGGTGCCGGCGGTGGCGATCGTGCCCGGCGGCTCAGCCAACGTGCTGGCCCGGGCGCTGGGCATGCACCGCGACCCCACCGAGGCGACCAACCAGCTCATCGACCTGCTAGACGCGTACGAACAGCACCGGCAGTGGCGGCGCATCTCCCTGATCGACTGCGGCGAGATGTGGGCTCTGGTCAACGCCGGGATGGGCGTCGACGCGGAGGTGCTGGAGGCGGTCGAAGCGGCGCGCGAGCGGGGCGTCAAGGTCACGCCGATGAACTACTGGCGGATCGCGGTGCCCGTCTCGGTGCGGTTCAGCCGGCGTGACCCCAACTTGATCCTGGAATTGCCCGACAAGGAGCCCGTCTCCGGCGTGCACTTCGTCTGGGTGTGCAACACCAACGTATGGACCTACAGCGACGACCGGCCGATGGTCACCAACCCGGGTTGCAGCTTCGACTCCGGCCTGGGCATCTTCGCGCTCACCAGCATGAAGCTGATTCCGACCATCAAGGTGTTGCGCCAACTGCTCGCCAAGCGTCCCGATCCGCGGGGCAAGCAACTCATCCGCGACGACGATGTGAGTTACGTGACCGTCACCAAGATGGCTACGCCCGCCGCCTTCCAGTGCGACGGTGAGTACCTCGGTCTGCGCGATTCCATCACGTGCCGGGTCGTTCCGAGCGCCTTGGCGGTGGTTGCTCCGCCGCCGAATTCAGGTCCGTGACCTGCGCAGATCAAGCTGTGACGAGCTCGCGACGAAAATGTGGGGCGAAATTCGCCGAGTAGTGTAGTACAACTGGTTAAGGGCATGGGTAAGAGATCGGTGAAGTGAGATAGCCCACGAGCCCGCGTAACACTATTGACATCTGTTGAGCCTGTGAAACGATCAAAAGGTTGCATGCACAGAGATATGCAGAGGTACGGAAAATCCCTTTCTTGCGCACGCTTTAACAGCCAAGAAGAAAATGCCCGTGTGCAGTGCTGCGCACATAGTGAGGAGTAGAGACTAATGGATTGGCGCCATAGGGCGGTGTGTCGCGACGAAGATCCGGAACTGTTCTTCCCGGTTGGGAACAGCGGCCCGGCACTCGCGCAGATCGCTGACGCGAAACTGGTCTGTAATCGGTGTCCGGTGACCACGGAATGTCTCGGATGGGCTCTGAACACCGGTCAGGACTCGGGCGTGTGGGGCGGAATGAGCGAAGACGAGCGGCGCGCACTCAAGCGCCGCAACGCCCGGACGAAAGCCCGAAGCGGAGTCTGAACCCAGACTTCACAGCTAATGCGGCCCCGGAGATTTCCGGGGCCGCATTGCTGCGTGCGACCACAGTCACAGCAGCAACCGGCCCCGTCGACCGATCGGCACCCGCAGCACCACGTCGGTGCCGCGCTCGGCGCTTTCCCGCATGTCCAGGGAGCCGTCCAATTCCGCGGAGACCAGCGTCCGGACGATCTGCAGCCCCAGGCTGTCGGACTTCTCCAGACTGAACCCGTCGGGCAGGCCGCGTCCGTCGTCGTGGACCACGACGTCCAGCCAGCGGGCCGAGCGTTCGGCCCGGATCGTCACCGACCCGACCGCGGCCGTCGGATCGAACGCGTGCTCGATCGCGTTCTGCACCAGTTCGGTGATCACCATGATCAGCGCTGTCGCCCGGTCGGAGTCCAGGACTCCCAGGTCGCCGACCCGGTTGATCCGGATCGGGCGGTCCACCGAGGCCACGTCGTTCATGATCGGCAGGATCCGGTCGATCACCTCGTCGAGGTTGACCTGCTCGTCCACCGACATCGACAGCGCGTCGTGCACCAGCGCGATCGACGACACCCGGCGCACCGATTCGATCAGGGCCTCGCGACCCTCGGCGTTGACGGTGCGGCGGGCCTGTAGCCGCAGCAGCGCCGCCACCGTCTGCAGGTTGTTCTTCACCCGGTGGTGAATCTCACGGATGGTGGCGTCCTTGGAGATCAGCGCGCGGTCCCGGCGCTTGACCTCGGTGACGTCGCGGATGAGGATCGCCGCCCCGGCGTTCTCCCCGTGCACCACCAGCGGCAGCGTGCGCAGCAGAACGGTGGCGCCGCCCGCGTCGACCTCCATGCGCATGCTGGATCCGCCGGCCAGCAGGTTGAGGATGTGCTCGGCCACCTCCTGCGCCTCGAACGGATCCGAAATCAGCGGCCGGGTGATCTTGATCAGGTTGTGGCCCTCCAACTCGCTGGTCAGGCCCATCCGGTGGTAGGCCGACAGCGCGTTGGGACTGGCGTACGCCACGATGCCGTCGACGTCGAGGCGGATGAAGCCGTCCCCGGCGCGGGGCGTGGACCGCGACATGGCGACGTCGCCGACGTCGGGGAAGGCGCCGTCGGCGATCATGTGCAGCAGATCGTCGGCGCAGGCCCGGTAAGCCGTTTCCAAGTGGCCGGACATCCGCTCGGCTGCGGTGTCGGTTTGGTGCTGAGTCAGCACGGCCACCACGTTGTCGCGAAACCGCACCGGCGACGCGACGACGTGCGGCCCCGGCAGCGGCCACGAGTGTGGTTCACCCACGTCGCTCTCCTGCACGCCGACGCCGGCCGCGAAGGTCTGGGAGACCAGCGGCAATTGGTCGGCGGGCACGACGCTGCCCACCGCGTCGGTCTGCAGGACCGTCGGCGCGGTATTGGGCCGGCACTGCGCGACGCAGACCAGCACCTCGTCGTCGCGACGCACCCACATCAGGTAGTCGGCGAACGACAGGTCGGCCAGTAGCTGCCACTCCCCTACGACCGCGTGCAGGTGATCGACGGCGTTGCCGGGCAGCACCGTGTGTTCGGCGAGCAGATCACCGAGAGTGGACATGGGCTTCGGTCAGCTGATGACAGCGATCAGGTCGCCGGCCTGGATCACGTCACCGACCGACACGCTCACCTGACTGACGGTTCCACCGACTTCGGCCAGGACCGGGATCTCCATCTTCATGGACTCCAGCAGCACCACGATGTCGCCCTGGCCGATTTGGTCGCCTTCGTTGACCACGACTTCGAGCACGCTGGCCACGATCTCGGCGCGAACCTCCTCGGACATCATCACCCCACTCGTCTCGGCCAACTGCGCATGCTGCTCTCGGCTTTGTATATCGAACCATAAGGCCGTTGGCGACCGCGGCGCGCGGGCGGTGGACAGCGCATCGGTGTCCGCATGAGACACTGGACGGTAATCGAGCGGCCGCTGGCCGCCCAGCAGCTGCCCAGAAGCTTCACGAAACGAGGTTCAGACATGGCCAAGCGAGGCCGGAAGAAGCGCGACCGCAAGTACAGCAAGGCCAACCACGGCAAGCGGCCCAACGCCTGAGGATCAGAACTCGCCCTGGACGATCGTGGTCCGGCTGATCTGGATCCGCAGCCGCTCCCGTAGGCCGTCCGGAGCCTTCTCACCGCTGCATTTCATCGCGATCAGTTCTTTGATCCGCTCTTCGATGCCGTAGTGCTGCAGGCAGCCGGGGCAGGCATCGAGGTGCCGTTGCAGAATCGCCTTCTCGTCCGGCTGGCATTCGCCGTCGAGCAGGGTCCAGATCTGGGCGATGACCTGCGCGCAGCCCAGATGACGGTCGGAGTCGTGGCTACTCGAGCACGAACCGGCGGCGCCGGGTTGTTCACTCATGACGACACCTCCTCGTGCGCCTGCCCACGGACGAAGCCGCGGTCCTTGGCGACGTCGGCCAGCAGTTCGCGGAGCTGACGTCGGCCGCGGTGCAGCCGAGACATCACGGTACCGATCGGGGTGCCCATGATCTCGGCGATCTCTTTATAAGGGAAACCTTCGACGTCGGCGTAGTAGACGGCCATCCGGAACTCTTCCGGTAAGGCCTGCAGGGCCGCCTTGATCTCGGTGTCCGGTAGTGCTTCGAGTGCCTCGACCTCGGCAGAGCGCAGCCCGGTGGAGGAATGCTCGGCGTTGGCGGCCAGCTGCCAGTCGGTGATCTCGTCGGTCGGGTACTCCGCCGGCTGCCGCTGCTTCTTGCGGTAGCTGTTGATGTAGGTGTTGGTCAGAATGCGGTACAGCCACGCCTTGAGGTTGGTGCCCTCCCGGAACGAGCGGAACCCGGCGTAGGCCTTGACCATCGTCTCCTGCAGCAGGTCTTCGGCGTCGGCGGGGTTGCGGGTCATCCGCAGCGCACCGCCGTAGAGCTGGTCGAGCAGCGGAATCGCGTCACGCTCGAAGCGTGCCGTCAGTTCGGCGTCGGTCTCCTGGCGCGCGGGCGGCCCGTTTTCGGCGACCGAGGGTCCGGTCTCGCCATCGGTGTCGGCCATGTTGATTACCACGGTCCCTTCGGTTGCGGTGTGACCGGGCAACGCGGCCAGCGCCGCCGGACTCGCAAGGAAGCGATCCAACCGCGCGTCGCACAACAGGCTCGTCGCAGTTGACACCAGGTTCCTTTCTCCCAATCTAAAGGCCGCCACCGACAGTGTCTGCCTCGGACCGCTCGGCACGGATTTCACCGACGCCGATGTGAACGTCGCTTCAGTCAACGGCATTATCGGTCGAGGTATTTCCGGTCGGCAGTTGTCCGGCCATCCTGCAAGACTCGAGTGGTGCCAGTTGGCACGCACACCGTCTCCCGGCAGGTCCGCGGGCCATGGGCGCTCAGCGTCAGCCGCGAGTTCTGGGAGGGCTTCACTCCAGCCGCCCTGCGCCCGCAAGGTGCTCCCGGGCGCGTTGAGCACCACTTTTCTCGTCGAAGCGGACTGGTCAAGGGCCGAGGCGGTCGAACAAACGGCCCGCTTACTGGCGTTGGACGTGGATGCACGGGGGTGGGTCGACGTTGCGCAGCGGGATCCGGTGATCGCCGATGTCCAGCAGGAGCTGCCGGATGCTGCGATCGATGCAGGCCGAAGCAGCGGTGCTCGCGGTGCGGGAAATCAACGAACTGGGCCCGTTCGCCGCGGAACTCGTCGTCCTGCGCGGCGCCAACGTGCCCGACGGGTTGCCGACGCACGAACGCCGCCTGGACGCGGAGATCAGCGAACGGTACGGACCGTGGTGACGCTGCGCGCATCACGGGAGCGACGCACCGGAGAAATGGCCGGTCGAAGCGGAGGTTAGTGTGACGCCATGTCGCTGAATGGGAAGACCATGTTCATTTCCGGCGCCAGCCGCGGTATCGGCCTGGCGATCGCCAAGCGCGCCGCGCAGGACGGCGCCAATATCGCGCTGATCGCCAAGACCGCCGACCCGCACCCGAAGCTGCCGGGCACCGTCTACACCGCCGCCAAGGAACTCGAGGAGGCCGGCGGCCAGGCGCTGCCGATCGTCGGCGACGTGCGCGACCCGGAGTCCGTCGAGTCCGCGGTGGCCAAGGCGGTCGAGCAGTTCGGCGGCATCGACATCTGCGTCAACAACGCCTCGGCCATCAACCTCGGATCCATCACCGAGGTGCCGATGAAGCGCTTCGACCTGATGAACGGCATCCAGGTGCGCGGCACCTATGCGGTCTCGCAGGCGTGTCTGGCGCACATGAAGGGCCGCGAGAATCCGCACGTGCTGACGTTGTCGCCGCCGGTGCTGCTGGGCAAGGAATGGCTGAAGCCGACCGCATACATGATGGCCAAGTTCGGTATGACGTTGTGCGCGTTGGGCATTGCCGAGGAGATGCGGGAGGAGGGCATCGCGTCGAACACGCTGTGGCCCCGCACGATGGTGGCCACCGCCGCGGTGCAGAACCTGCTCGGCGGCGACGAGGCGATGGCCCGGTCCCGCAAGCCCGAGGTGTACTCCGATGCCGCATACGTGATCCTGAACAAGCCGTCGCGGGAGTACACCGGCAACATGCTGCTGTGTGAGGACGTGCTGGTCGAGTCCGGCGTCAGCGACCTGTCGGTCTACGACTGCGTACCGGGTTCGCAGTTGGGTGTGGACTTCTGGGTGGACGGGGTCAACCCGCCGGGGTACTCAGGCTCCTGAGCGCCGCCACGCCTGCGATTGCGGCGTTGGTCAAAGCCGGTGTGCGGCATGAGGTTCGGCAGTTCGAGATGGTTGCCGACCTGTCGCGGGGCACCGGGATCGCGCCGGCGCAGGTGTTCAAGACGCTGATCATCGCGCTGCCCGCTGAGCTGGCGGTCGCGGTGGTGCCGGTGCCGGCGAAGTTGTCTTTGAAGGCTGCCGCGGCCGCTTTCGGGGTGGCCAAGGCCAAGATGGCCGAACCCGCTGCGGCCGAGCGCTCGAGTGGCTATGTCGTCGGCGGGATTTCGCCGTTCGGTCAGCGTAGGCGGCTGCGGACCGCAGTGGACAGTTCAGTTGTGGAGTGGGACCGGGTGTTGTGCAGCGCGGGCCGACGGGGCTGGGATCTGGTGGTCGCGCCGGCAGATCTGCTCCGATTGACCGACGCGATCACCTGGGATCTGGCGATCTGAGCAAATGATGCCGTTCACACTGTCAGGTATCCGCCGTCGACGGCGATGGTGCTGCCGGTGATGTACGAAGCGGCATCGGTGCACAGGAACAGCGCTGCACCTGCGCAGTCCCGGGGGGTCCCCGGCCGGCCGAGCGGGGTGTGAAAGCCGATCTCGACGTCCCGGATTTGCGGGATCTGTATCGCCGGCTGCGTGATCCGGGTATCGATCAGCCCGGGCGCGACCGCGTTGACGCGAATGCCGTCGTCGGCCCAGCGGCGGGACAGATTCATCGTCAAAGCAAGCAGGCCCATCTTCGCTGAGGCGTAACCGGGAACGAACACCGCTGAACGGAAGGCGGACATCGATACGATGTTCACCACACTGGCACCGCCGGACACGTTGCTGGACTTGAGCTTTTCGTGACAACCCATGGTGAGCCGCATGGGACCGAACATGTTCTGCGCCACCGATGCGATGTAGCCGTCGGGATCGTATTCGTCACCCGCCGGGTAGGGGCCGCCAGCGTTGTTGACCAGGATGTCCAATTCGCCCAGTGAGTTCACCAGTGCGTCGACGGAGTCGGCCTCCTGAATGCGGCACTGCCGGTAGGCGAAAGAGCTGAGGTCGGCGTCGTATTCGGTTGGTGCAGTGCGCGTTCCGGTGACTGTGACGGAGGCGCCGGCCTGGGCAAAGGCCGCGGCGATACCGTTGCCGATCCCGCTGGTGCCGCCGGTGACCAGGACGTGGGCCCCGGTGAAGTCGAACTTGACTGAATTCACTCGGTCGTCCTCCAGTCGCCGAACCCGGGCCGCGCTCGATCGATCTCAGCCATGAGGTGCGATCCTTTACAGTCCTGAAGGTGAAAGTCAAGACCCGAGAGGGGTAACCATGGGACTGCGCGGCCTGGCCGACCGGGTCGCTGTCGTGGTGGGCGGCGCCACGGGCATCGGGGCGGTGACGGCGGCACGGCTGGGCGACGAAGGATGCCCGGTGGTGGTGGGTGACGTCGCCGCCGGTGCCGCCCGGCAGACCGCCGAGCGCATCGTCGCGGCAGGCGGTACGGCGTCGCATGTTGTCTTCGACTTGTCCGACACGGACTCCGTGGCCGCGCTGATGGACTGCGCAACAACGACTTTCGGTGGTGTCGACCTGTTGTTCAACGTGGGTGCGGACATGTCGACCTTGCGCGCCGACACCGACGTCGTCGACATCGAGTTCGACGTGTGGGATCGCGTCATGGCGGTCAACCTGCGTGGGTACGTCGCTGCCATGAAGTACGCCATCCCGCACATGCTGGACCGGGGCGGCGGGGCGATCGTGAACATGTCGTCGGCGGCGGCCTTCCAGGGCGAGCCCGCGCGTCCGGCCTATGCCACCGCCAAAGCCGGCATCGGCGCACTGACCAGACACGTCGCTGCCCGGTGGGGCAAGGAGGGGATCCGCTGCAACGCCGTCGCACCGGGCTTCACCGCAACCGACGCGATCCGTGCCGCCCCGCAGTGGTCACAACTGCAAGCCGGTGCACTCAAACGGATTCGAGGACACCGCGTCGGCGCTCCCGATGACATCGCGGCCTTGGTCGCCTTTCTGTTATCCGCGGAAGGCGAGTGGATCAATGGGCAGGTGATCAACATCGACGGTGGCACGGTGCTGCGTTGATCGGCAATCCTGAGCTCGCCAGGCGGCGCCGCATGGTCACGAGGACGCGCCTACAGCAAAGTCATCTGCCCAGGCTGCGACTCGGCCGGCTGCAACAGCTCCGGCCCGTTGTTGCGGACGCTGTTGACCAGCGTCGACACCTGGCGCACCGCAATGCCGCCGATGTCCGGCGGACGGGCAAGCAGTTCGGGGTCCAGCGGTGCGTCCGGATCCAGCCAGGCATCCCACTCGTCCTCGGCCAGGATCAGCGGCATCCGGTCGTGGATCTCAGCCAGTTCACCGACCGCGTCGGTGGTGATGATCGTACAGCTCAGCAGCGGATCCGCTTGCTTGTCTGGCTTCCATACCGACCACAGCCCGGCCATGAACAACGGCTCACCGTCGTTGCGGTGCATGAAAAACGGCGTCTTGGGCGACTTGCCGGTCTCCGGATTGGGCTGCCATTCATACCAACCGTCCATCGGGACCAGGCAGCGTTTGCTCTTTGCCGAGCCGCGGAAGGCCGGCGACGTGGCGACCTTATCGGCGCGGGCATTGATCAGCAGGGGGCCTTTGGTGTCCGGCGCACCGTCCGGGCCGGCTTTCACCCAGGGCGGCAGCAGGCCCCAGCGCATCAACCGCACCCGGCGGGTGGCCTCGTCGTCCGGCTCATCGTGCCGGGTCACCACGGTCGCGATGGCAGTGGTGGGTGCCACGTTGTAATTGGGCTCCGAACTGCGCTCGGAGGTACCGGTCGCTTCGTCGATCGCCTTGATTTTCTCGGCCAGCAGTGCCGGATCGGTGGTGACTGCAAAACGTCCACACATATCTCCATGTTGGCAGAAGCCACCGACACGAGATGATGGAGCGGTGAGCGCATGGCAGGCCCCGTCCGCACCGGCCCCGGTGCACGCGACCGTGACCGTCCCGGGCTCGAAGTCGCAAACGAATCGCACCTTGATTCTGGCGGCGCTCGGCGCCGGCACGTCGACCATTGCCGGAGCCTTGCGCAGCCGTGACACCGACCTGATGATCGGGGCGCTGCGAGCCCTGGGCCTGCGCGTCGACGGCACCAGCACCGACCTGACGGTGGACGGCCGCATCGAACCCGGCCCCGATGCCCGCATCGACTGCGGGCTGGCCGGCACCGTGCTGCGCTTCGTCCCCCCGCTGGCCGCACTCAGCGCCACCCCGGTCACGTTCGACGGCGACGAGCAGGCCCGTTCCCGACCCATCGCGCCCCTGCTGGATGCGCTGCGGGGTCTGGGCGTGCCGGTCGACGGGACCGGGTTGCCGTTCCGCGTGCAGGGCAGTGGTTCGGTGGCCGGCGGGACGGTGGCCATTGACGCCTCGGCGTCCTCGCAGTTCGTCTCGGGCCTGTTGCTGTCCGGGGCGTCGTTCACCGACGGCCTGACCGTGCAGCACACGGGTGAGTCGCTGCCCTCGGCGCCGCACATCGCGATGACAGTGGCGATGCTGCGCCAGGCCGGCGTCGACGTCGACGACTCGGTGGGCAATCGTTGGCACGTGCATCCGGGCACGGTGCAGGCCCGGCACTGGCAGGTCGAGCCCGACCTGACCAACGCGGTCGCGTTCCTGGCCGCCGCCGTGGTCACCGGAGGTTCCGTGCGCATCACCGGCTGGCCGGCAACCAGCGTGCAACCCGCCGGGCACATCCTGGACGTGTTGGCCAAGCTGAATGCGGTTGTCGAGCAGTGTGATTCGGCTCTGGAGGTGCAGGGTTCCCCCGGGTACGACGGGTTCGACATCGACCTGCGCGACGTCGGCGAACTGGCGCCTTCGGTGGCGGCGCTGGCGGCGCTGGCGGCGCCGGGATCGGTGTCGCACCTGAGCGGGATCGCGCATCTGCGCGGGCACGAGACCGACCGGCTGGCCGCCCTGAGCACTGAGATCAACCGCCTGGGTGGTGATTGCCGGGAGACCGACGACGGCCTGGTGATCACCGCCGGTCCGTTGCGCCCCGGGCTCTGGCGCGCCTACGCCGATCACCGGATGGCAATGGCCGGCGCGATCGTCGGGTTGCGGGTCCCCGGCGTGACGGTCGACGACATCGGCGCCACCACCAAGACGCTGCCGGAGTTTCCCCGACTGTGGACCGAAATGGTCAGCAGCGCGTGAGAACTGGCGACTACGACGAGTCCGACGTCAAGGTCCGGTCCGGCAAGGGATCGCGGCCCCGGACCAAGACCCGTCCGCAGCACGCCGACGCCGAGGCCGCCATGGTGGTCAGCGTCGACCGCGGCCGCTGGGGGTGCGTGCTGGGCGGGCAACCCGATCGCAGGGTCACGGCGATGCGGGCGCGCGAACTGGGCCGCACCCCGATCGTGGTCGGTGACGACGTCGACATCGTCGGCGACCTGTCCGGGCGCACCGACACCCTGGCCCGCATCGTGCGGCGGGGTCCGCGGCGAACGGTGTTGCGGCGCACCGCCGATGATGATGACCCCACCGAACGCGTGATCGTGGCCAACGCCGACCAACTGCTCATGGTGGTGGCACTCGCCGACCCGCCACCCCGCACCGGCCTGGTCGATCGCGCACTGATCGCCGCCTACACCGGCGGGCTGACGCCGATCCTGTGCCTGACCAAGACCGACCTCGCCCCACCCGAACCGTTCGCCGAACAATACGTCGACCTGGACCTCACCGTGGTCGTCGCCGGCGTCGACGACCCTCTGCTCGCGGTGGCAGACCTGCTCGACGACACGATCACAGTGCTGCTCGGGCACTCCGGAGTCGGCAAGTCGACACTGGTGAATCGCCTTGTGCCCGAGGCGGATCGGGCGGTGGGCAACGTCACCGACATTGGGCGGGGACGGCACACCTCGACCCAGTCGGTCGCGCTGCCGCTGCAAAACGGGGGATGGGTGATCGACACCCCCGGCATCCGATCGTTCGGCCTGGCCCACATCAAACCCGACGACGTGCTGAAGTCGTTCAACGATCTCGCTGAGGCCATCGAGGACTGCCCGCGCGGCTGCGGACACATGGGTCCGCCGGCCGATCCGGAATGCGCGCTGGACCTACTCACCGGCACCGCGGTGCGCCGTGTCGGTGCGGCCCGGCGGTTGCTGGCCACCCTGAGGGAGGGGTGAGACTTCGCGCGGTGAGTTTCCCTTGCCGAGCGGCCCCACAAGTACGGTTAAACGCCGCGAAAACCGTACATGTGGGGTCGCTCGCGCGAACGAATGGAACCCCGCAATCAGCGCACCACTCGGACGGATTTGACGCGTCTGATCAGGCGAGCAGGAAGTCCGCGCAGCGTTCGCCGATCATGATGGCGGCAGCATTGGTATTCGCGCGCGGAATCCGGGGTAGCGCCGATGCATCGGCGACCCGCAGATTGTCGACGCCGCGCACCCGCAGATGCTCGTCGAGGGGACTCTCGGGGTGCGTGCCCATCGCAACAGTGCAGGCCGGATGGTAGGTGGTGATCGCGGTCTGCCTGATGCACGACTCGAGGTCCGTACCGGGACCCGGCAGCAGCTCCGGTCCGAGGGCGGACGCGATCGGTTCGGTGGCCATGATTTCGCGCGTGCGCCGCACAGCGCGGATCAGCGCTTCGACATCCTCGCGCTCGGAGAGCAGATTCATCCGGATCACCGGTGGCGTCGCGGGATCCGATGAGCGTGTCAACACCTCGCCACGACTCTTCGGCGTCCAATACGAATGTCCAATCGACAGAGCGGGTTTCAGCGTGTCCGCTGCTGGATCGGCCGTGGTGTCGGCGAGGATGGTCATCAACTGAAAGTCGCAGGCCGGCAGCTCTGGTGTCGACCGGATGTGGGCGACCGCCTCGACGCCGCTGTTCGCGAGCTTGCCGCTGCGGCCGAATACCCACTGCAGCAACCATTTCGGGTGCGACGCGTCCGATAGGCCGACGTAGCCCGGCGCGAGGGACCAGATCGCCCAGGCGTGCGGGTGGTCGGTGAGGCCCTGACCGACCAGGGGACTGTCGGTGACCGGATTGATTCCAACGCTTCGCAAATGGTCGGCGGGACCGATGCCGGACAGCTGCAGCAAGTGTGGCGTGCGGTAGGCGCCCGCGCTCACGACGACGTGGCCGGCGAAGGCCTGCTGGACCCGACTCCCCCGTCCCTGACGGCGGTATTCGATGCCGACGGCGCGGCCCTTACGGATGATCACCCTGCCGACTTCGGCCCGGGTCAGGACGGTCAGATTGGGCCGCCGGCGCAGATAGCCGCGCGGCGTGCTCCAGCGCCGGCCTCGGTGGATGTTGACCGGGGCGATCGCCGCTCCGTCGAGTTCGGGTCCGCTGACGTCGTCGTCTGCGCAGACGCCCGCCGCCCGTGCCGCAGCGACGAACCGCCCCGACAGTTCGTCGGGGCAGGGGTTTCGCCCAATCCGCATCGGGCCCTGCTCAATTCGGGCGAACACCGGCGCCACGTCCGTCCACGACCAGCCGGGCAGTTGCCAACCGTCGTAGTCGAGATGGCTGCCCTTGACCCACACCATCATGTTCATCGCGCTGGTTCCACCGAGCACCCGACCGGCGTGCAACGGCATCCGGCGATCGCCGCAGGCGGCCTCCGGCTCGGATTGGTAGCACCAGTCCAGCGCGGTGCCGAATAGCCGGACGTTCGCCAGCGGCGCGCGCACCTCCAGTCGTCGGTCCGAACCGCCGGCCTCGACCAGCAGCACCCGGGACGTCGACTCCGCAGCAAGCCTTCCGGCCACCGCACATCCGGCTGATCCCGCTCCCACGACGATGTAGTCATATACAGCCACGGAACACCTACCGTAGCGCCAGAATTCGTGCCGCTTGCGCTGGCGTTGCGACCGAGCGGCCCGAACGTTCGCACAGGCGAACGGCTTCCGCCACCAATTCGACATTGGACGGCGACCGGTCGCCGCGGTAGAACTCCAATCCCAGGTGCAGGTGGCCGCCGCGTGCGAGCGCCAGCTCAGCGATCGGACAAGCGCACAAGTCCCCGCCGACCACCGAAACAGCCCACGGAATGTCGCACCCGTCGAGCAGTTCCAGGTAGGCGTCGAGTGCGCGCTCGGTGGGCGGCAACCCGAAAGGGGCGCCCAGGTAACCGGATTCGGTGGCGAAGTAGAGCTTGATCATCGTCCCCTGCGGCAGCCGGCCCGCCCGCCACCACGCGAGCGCGGCCCGCAGGAACCCGGGTTCGTAGATGGCCAGACTGGGCCCGAGCCGGGCTTCGCGGCAGATCCGGAAAGCACGCTCGATCGTCTCAAATGAGTTGCGGTAGACGAAATCTCCGGCCGGCACCCCGTCAGCGTCGGTGCCGCCGAGATTGACCGATCCGGGGTCGGTGAGCCCCACGCGCAGCCCGGCCGCGGCCAGCGGCACCAGGTGTTCGTAGGAGATCGAGAGCTCCGCACCGAAATGCACCGTCGGGTACAGCAACGCGTCGGGTCGGGCGGCCAGGACCGGCCGCCATCCCTCGAGGTAGCGTTCGGCCGCTTCTGCCACGCTGACCCCATGCAGGTCGATGTGGTTGTGAATGATCGCCGCGCCCGCCTCGATGCACGCCAACGCGTCCGCGGCGATCTCCGAAGGCGTCACCGGCACCTGGGGATTGACCGACTTGGGGGTGACGCCGTTGATGGCGCATTCGATGATGACCGGAGTCATTTCGAGGCAGTCAGAGCCAGCCGGTGCGGGCGGCGGGTACCGGCTCGGGGGGCGACGGCGCCAAATGCCCGTCGCGCACCCCGTCGAGCATCCGTTGCACCGCGGCCACGATTTCCGGTGCCGCCGAGGCGATTCCGGCCACGTCGGCCTCGCTGACCTGGTCCGCACCGATGCCGGCCCGGGCCAGCACGGCGGGCGGGTCGGCCAGTTCCTCGGCCAGCCAGGCGACGGGGTCGGCGGACAGCTCCGGGACGAAGTGCCGGCCGCCGGGTTCCCAGCCGTCGAACCGGGGGTGGTGATGGGCCCGGTCCAGCGTGCCGGGCGGGCTTTCGGTGGAGCCGAACAGGTCCACCCGCCACACCGGGCGGTTGAAGGCGATCGGGATGCCGGCGTAGATCGATCCGTGCGGGTCGGCCCGGTCGACGATGCGCAGCTCCAGCCTGACTCCCCGTTCCGGGGTCTCCTGGCCGGTGCGCGGGTTCGGGTCGACGAAGTACATGTCCCCGACGACCACACCCAGGTTCTCGAATCCGAACGCGGCAAGCATGTCAGCGAGCGTAGTCCCGCTCGGAGCGCAGCGCGCCGGGCGCGGTCACCGGGACGGCCGGCCGGACCGGCGCCACCGGGGCGATGCGTTCGTAAGGTGACCCCAGCGGCGGCCGCGGGTCCGACTCGCCCTTGTTCGGCCACAGCGAGGTGGCCCGCTCGGCCAGCGCGGTGATGGTCAGGGACGGGTTGACGCCCAGGTTGGCGGTGATCGTGGACCCGTCGATGACGTGCAACCCGGGGTGGCCGTGCATGCGGTGGTAGGGGTCCACCACGCCAGAGTCCGCCGATTCGGCGATCACGCAGCCGCCGATGAAGTGCCCCGTCATCGGGATGTCCGCCAGGTCCGCCCAAGCGCCCCCGGCGATGCCGTCGAGGTGCTCGGCCGCGCGCCGGGCGACTTCGTGACCGACCGGGATCCAGGTCGGGTTCGGCTCGCCCACGCCTTGCCGGGACTTCATCCGGCGCCCGAACAGCCAGGGGCGGGTGTAGGTGGTCAGCGAATTGTCGTGGGTTTGCATGACCAGCAGCGGAATGGTCTGCTCCGACCAGCGCTTCGGGTTGAGCAGCCGGCGCAGGTCCCGACGTTGGCGGACAAGCTCTTTCATCCCGGTCCGCCATCGCCTCCCCCCGTCCAATCCGTCGACCAGGACGGTGCCCATCAGCCCCATCAGGTTCGAGTCGTGGCCGTAACGGCAGGGCTCGACGTGGGTGTGGTCGTCCGGGTGGATGGAGGACGTGATCGCGACACCCTCGGAATAGTCCACGTCGTCGCGACGGGCCCGCACGGCCAGGATCGCCTCGGAATTGGTCCGGGACAGCTCGCCGAGCTTGGGCGAGATGTGCGGCAGGCTACCGCGGTCGCGCAGCTTGTGTAGCAGCCGCTGGGTGCCTAGGGCAGCTGCGGAGAACACCACCTGCTCGGCGGTGAAAACACGCCGTCGGCGCCGCAGTTTGCCGCCGGTGCGGCGGGTCACCACGTCGTACCCGCCGCCGGCGCGGGGCCGCACGTCGACGACGGTGGTCAGCGGGTGGACCGTCGCGCCGAGGTTCTCGGCCAGGTAGAGATAGTTCTTGACCAGCGTGTTCTTAGCGTTGTGCCGACACCCGGTCATGCATTCGCCGCAGTGCCGGCAGGCGTTGCGGTCCGGGCCGGCCCCGCGGAAGTACGGGTCGCCCACCGGGGCGCCCGGCTCGGCCAGCTTGCCGTCGGACCCGGTGAAACACACCCCGACCGGGGTGGCGTGGAACGTGTCGGCGACGCCGAGATCGGTGGCGATCTTCAGCATCACCTTGTCCGACGGCGTGGTCCGCGGGTAGGTCTCGACGCCCAGCATCCGCTTGGCCTGGTCGTACCAGGGCAGCAGTTCGTCCTTCCAGTCGGTGATGCCGCTCCAGCGCGGGTCGGCGAAGAACCCGTCGCCGGGCTGGTAGAGCGTGTTCGCGTACACCAGCGAGCCGCCGCCGACCCCGGCGCCGCTGAGCACCACCGCGTCGGTGAGCACGTCGATGCGCTGGATGCCGTAACACCCGATCGAGGGCTTGAACAGGTAATCGCGGACGTGCCAGCTGTTCACCGCGTAGTCCTCGTCCCGGAACCGGCGTCCGGCCTCGAGAACGCCTACCCGGTAACCCTTTTCGCTGAGCCGCAGCGCGGTGACGCTGCCCCCGAAACCGGATCCGATGACCAGCACGTCATAGTCAAACGAGGCTTGACTCACGCGACAACACCTCCTGGAAATCGCCGAGGGCTGCGGTCCGGGTGCGACGCTGATATTCGTGCACCAGCCCGGGCCAGTTGGTGGTTACCCGGCCGGACGCGGTGCGATACCACGAGTCGCAACCGGTCCACACACCCTTGTCGAGGCGGGCCTGGACTTCGGCGTCGTAGGCCCGCTCGACGGAGGGCCGGACTTCGAAGGCGCGCCCGGGTCCGCGGCGGGCGAGCTCGGTCACGATCTGACGGATGTAGCCGGCCTGCTGCTCCATCATCAGGATGACCGAGCTGCTGCCGAGATTGGTGTTGGGGCCGTAGATCAGGAACATGTTCGGGAAGCCGGTGACCGCGATGCCGAGGTGTGCGCGGGCACCGTCGGCCCACTCGGCGTTCAGGTCCCGTCCGCCGCGGCCGGTGATCGTCATCGGCGCGAGAAACTCGGTGGCCTTGAAGCCGGTGCCGTAGATGATCACGTCCACCTCGTGCAGCCGGCCGTCGGCGGTACGCACCCCCGTCGGCGTCACCTCGGTGATCTCTTCGGTCTGCACGTCGACGTTGTCGCTGGCCAGCGCCGGATACCAGTCGCTGCTGAACAGCACCCGCTTGCACCCGATCGGGTAGTCGGGGGTGAGCTTGGCCCGTAGCTCCGGGTCTTTGATGTGCCGCTTCAGGTTCGCCGACGCCAGCGCCTGCAGCATCCGGGCCAGGGGTTTGGCCCTGGTCAGGGCCAGGCCCAGCAGTTCGGTGGTCTCCCAGATCACGCCACGCATGGCGGCAGCCCAGCCGGGCACCTTCTCGAACGCGGCGTGGTGCCGGTCGGTGTAGGCCCGGTCCACCTTCGGCACCACGTAGGGCGCGGAGCGTTGGAAGATGGTGACCTGTCCGGCGGTTTGGCGGATGCGCGGAACGAACTGGATGGCCGACGCCCCGGTGCCGAGCACCGCGACCCGCCGGCCGGTCAGGTCGACGTCGTGGCGCCACTGCGCGGAGTGGAAGGACGGCCCGGTGAACGAGTCCAGTCCCGGGATGTTCGGCAGCGAGGGACGCGACAGCTGGCCCACTGCCGGTACTAGCACCTCGGCTTCCAGGACTTCGCCGGATGCGGTGGTCACCCGCCAAGTGGCGGTGCCGTCGTCGTATTCGGCGGAGGTGACCTCGGCCCCGGTCCGGACCAGCTCGCGCAGGCCGAACTGCTCGGCGGTGTCGTGGATGTAGCCCAGGATGTCGGGTTGCTCGGCGTAGCGGCGCCCCCAGTCGTTCTTGCGGGCGAAGGAATAGGAGTACAGATTCGACGGGACGTCGCAGGCGGCGCCGGGATAGGTGTTCTCCCGCCACACACCGCCGATGTCGTCGGCCTTCTCCAGCACGGTGACGTCGGCGAGACCGTCGTGGGACAGTTCGTATGCGGCGGCCAGGCCTCCGAAGCCGGCGCCGATTACCAGGACACGGGGACGAAATCGCATGCTTTGAAACTACGAGCTATGGCACGTCACCGGAAGGCGATCGCGGACGCTGAATCCATAATTCCGGCCACGAACCGTTCCCGGGGCGCCACCGAACGCTGGTAGCGCGCAGGTGTGGTGCCGGTCCAGCGTTTGAACGCAGCGATGAAACTCGTCGCCTCCGCGTAGCCCAGCCGCAGCGCGACATCGTCCACCGACAGCGCACCGGTGGCCAGCAGCTCTTCGGCCAGCACCCGGTGCACTTCCTCAACCAGGTCCCGGAAGGTGGTGTTCTCCTCGGCCAGCCGGCGGCGCAGGGTGCGCTCGCTCATGGCGAGCTGCCGGGCGACGCTGGCGATGGTGTGGGTTTTACCGTCGATCTTGTCGTCCAGAGATGCCAACCGGTCCCGGACCTGCCGGGCCACCCCGGTGCGCTGCCGTCGGCGTTCCAGCAGAGCGGTGCACTGCTGCTCGCAGATGGTCACGCTCATCTCGCTGGCCTGGGGCAACCGGTTTTCCAGTAGCGCAGCCGGCCAGCGCGCCACATTGGCGGGCGCCTGGTATCGCGGGACCACCCCGAATACCTCCCGCACCGCGGTGTCCCCGGACGGCGGGGCCGCACCGGCGAACTCGATCGACATCAGCGGCAGCGGACCGCCCAGCAGCTCGGCCATCACCCGGCCGATCGCCGCGAGGTCGCGGCGCACCAGGAACTCGGCGACGGGACCGGTCAGATCGGGCAGATCGAGCCGCAGCGCCGCAACCGGTCCCTCCACCGTCACGCTGGGCAGACCGAAGCCGTAGCTGAGCTCGTAGAACCGGGCGGCGAACCGGACCGCGTCGCCCAGCGTCGAGCTGGTCAGGCAGGCGAACCCGAAGATCCCGAACGAGCCGACGTGGTAACTGCCGCCCACCCGCACCCCGAGGTCGGCCGGGTTGCCCAGCAGGCTCACCAGATTGGTCACCACCGCCAGCTCCTGGCGGCCGACGATCATCCGGCCCGGGTCGTGCAGGTCGGCCTCGGTCAGCCCGGACCCGCGCAGGACATCCTCGACGACGAGCCCGTTCGCGCAACCGAACTCGGTCATCAACGCGACGCTGCCGGTGTTGCGCGCGAAGTCCCAGTGCGACACCTGCTGTCCGGCGAAGACCTGCACGGTCTCCAGTATGGCGGCGCCTACCGGTTATGCGGCCAACTCACCGTTGACCGCCGCTGCGGCGGCACGCTTGGACTGCCGCCACCCGCGCACGGCCGCGATGGCAGATTTCAGCCCGCGGCGGCGGCCGGTCGTCGGGTCGGTCCCGGTGAACTCCGGTTCCAGGCCGACGAACATCCGCTCGCTGCGGGTCTCCGGCGCGTTGTCGGCGTCGTCGCGCAGGTACTTGTCCGGCAACGACAGCTTGGCGATGGTGCGCCACGTCTTGCCGTACTGCACCAGGAACGACCCGGTGGTGTAGGGCAGGTCGTACTTGTCGCAGATCTCGCGGACGCGCAGCGAGATCTCGTGCAGCCGGTTGCTGGGCAGGTCGGGATACAGGTGGTGCTCGATCTGGTGGCACAGGTTGCCGCTCATGAAGCGCAGCAACCAGCCACCCTCGAAGTTGGCGCTACCCAGCATCTGCCGCAGGTACCACTGGCCCTTGGTCTCGCCGACCATGTCCGTCTTGGTGAACTTCTCGGCGCCGTCGGGGAAGTGCCCGCAGAAGATGACGGCGTTGGCCCACACGTTGCGAATCACGTTCGCCGTCGCATTCGCCTTCAGCGTCGAGGTGTAGGTCGCGCCGGGCGACAGCGAGGTGAGCGCTGGGAACGCGAGGTAATCCTTGAGCACCTGGCGACCGGCCTTGGCCAGGAATTCGTCGATGCGCTGGCGGGCCTCGCCGTGCTCCATCCGCTTCTTGACGATTTTGCCGATTTCCACGTGCTGCAGGCCGACACCCCATTCGAACAGCAGCGCGAGCAAGGTGTTGTAGACGAGATTCATCAGGTTGAAGCGCTTCCAGCGCTGGTCACGGGTGACCCGCAGTAGGCCGTAGCCGACGTCGTCGTCCATACCCAGGATGTTGGTGTACTTGTGGTGCACGAAATTGTGGGTGTAGCGCCAGTGCTTGGACGACCCGCTCATGTCCCACTCCCAGGTCGAGGAGTGGATCTCCGGGTCGTTCATCCAGTCCCACTGGCCGTGCATGACGTTGTGGCCGATCTCCATGTTCTCGATGATCTTGGCCACACCGAGCGTGGCGGTGCCCGCCCACCATGCCGACCGCCGTTTGCTGGCGGCCAGCATCACCCGCCCAGCCACTTCGAGCGCGCGTTGCGCGGCGATGGTGCGACGGATATAGCGGGCGTCGCGCTGCCCGCGCGAGTCTTCGATGTCCTGGCGGATGGCATCGAGTTCGAAAGCCAGGTTTTCGATGTCGGCGTCGGTCAGATGTGCGAATTCTTCGACGTCGGTGATCGCCATAAGTTCTCCCTGCGTCTGTTGTGCTTAGGGCGTACCCGGGCCTACGCAATAGTAACCTACGACTCCGTAGGTTACCTGTCGGTAACTCTAGATATCGACCACGCAGTCGCCGGATGCGGCCGACACGCAGGTCTGGACGCGATGGCCCGGATCGTGCTCGACGCCGGTGCGCAGGTCACGGACGTGCCCGTCCAGCAACTCCACCACGCACGACTGACAGATGCCCATGCGGCAGCCGAACGGCATCTGCACGCCGGCACCTTCCCCGGCATCCATCACCGACGTCGCCGCATCGGCGGCGACACTCTTGCCGCTGCGGGCGAAGGTCACGGTCCCACCCGCTCCCGCCGGCGCGGCCCTGGACACCGCGAACCGCTCCAGGTGCAGCCGATCACCGACGCCGGCCGCCGACCACGCCTTCTCGGCCTGGCTGAGCATGCCCTCGGGGCCGCAGGCCCAGGTGTGCCGGTCGCGCCAGTCCGGTACCTCGTCGTCGAGCCGGGACAGATCGAGCCGGCCCCGCGAGCGGGTCTCGCGCACAGACAGGCGATAGCCGGGGTGATCGTCGGCCAACCCGGCCAACTCGTCGGCGAACATCACGTCGGAGCCGGTGGGCGCCGAATGCAGGTGTGCGACATCGGTGATCTGGTCGCGGCGCACCAACGTGCGCAGCATCGACATCACCGGCGTTATCCCGGACCCGGCGGTGAGGAAGAGGATGGACGACGGCGCCGGATCCGGCAGCACGAAGTTGCCCTGCGGTGCGGCCAGTCGCACGATGGTTCCCGGTTCGACACCGGCCACCAGGTGGGTGGACAGGAAGCCTTCCGGCATGGCCTTGACGGTGATCGTGATCGTCCGGGCCGAATCGGAACCCGCGGCCGGACTCGAGGTGAGCGAATACGACCGCCAGCGCCAACGCCCGTCGACCAGCAGCCCGATGCCGATGTACTGGCCCGGCTGGTAGTCGAAACTGAAGCCCCACCCCGGCTTGATGACCAGGGTGGCCGAATCCTCGGTCTCGCGGCGGACTTCCAGGATGCGGCCGCGGAGCTCGCGAGCCGACCACAGCGGGTTGGCCAGGTGCAGGTAGTCGTCGGGCAGCAGCGGGGTGGTGATGCGCGCGGCCAGTTGGCGCAGCGCGTGCCAGCCGGGATGCTGCTCGGCCCCGGCAACGCTCGCCCGGGTGGTGTTGACGACCCTGGCGGTGAGCGCCGCGTGCTTTGTGCTCATGAAAAGAAGCTCCTGCTCGTGCTCCGGCCGCGCCTGACCCAACCTACGGTACCGTAAGTTACGGTACCGTAGCCAGAGCGGCGTCACAGTAGCTCGAGCAGGAACGGGAGCTCCTGGTTGGCGTACCAGGCCAGATCATGATCCTGGGCGTCGCCGACGGTCAGCTCGGCATCCTCGTCCCCGAGATCGGCGGCATCGATCACGGCCATCGCCGCCCTGACGGCCGGCTCCGCGTCCGTATTGTCCACATATGCCGCGATTACCCGTTCCAGCTGAATCGACCCGTCGATCCTGACGACCGCGTCGTCCAGATCGGGACGGAAGGCCACCTCATCCACGTCGGCTTCCAGCACCACCCGGCGCAGCGGCAGCGCGCCGTCCTCCTCAGCGGCCAACAGCCGCAGCGAAGCCAGCGCAGCTTCGCGCAGCGCCACCTCGGCAAGCTCGTCGTCGTCGCCCTCGGCATAGGACTCGCGCAACGCCGGGGTGACCGCAAAGGCGGTGCCGTTGACCGGACGCAACGACCCGCCGGCGACGAGCTGCTGCAGCATGCCCAGGGTCGCCGGGATGTGGACCCGTGTCATGACATCAGAGTCGCCACGTGGTCGGTGACGAACTTCTGCAGCTCACGCGCCGGCCGCTGGTAGTTGCCGGTCACCACGGGACGGTCCGGCAGGGTGACCTTCGGGATTTCCACCTCCGAGTAGTTCACGGTCGAGAGCAGGTGGGCCATCATGTTCAGCCGTGCATGCTTCTTGATGTCGGATTCCACCACGTACCAGGGACTGACCGGGGTATCGGTATGCACCATCATCTCGTCCTTGGCGCGCGAGTAGTCCTCCCACCGGTACACCGATTCCAGATCCATCGGGGACAGCTTCCATTGCCGCACAGGGTCATTGAGCCTGGCCTTGAACCGGCGCAACTGTTCGGTATCCGACACCGAGAACCAGTACTTGCGCAACAGGATCCCGTCGTCGATCAGCATCTGCTCGAAGATCGGGGTCTGCCGCAGGAACAGCGCATGCTCGTGCGGTGTGCAGAATCCCATCACCTTTTCGATGCCGGCGCGGTTGTACCACGAGCGGTCGAACAGCACGATCTCGCCTTTGGTGGGCAGATGGGCGATGTAGCGCTGGTAATACCACTGTCCGCGTTCCCGGCCGGTCGGCACCGGCAGCGCGGCGACGTGGGCGATGCGGGGGCTGAGGTATTCGGTGATCCGCTTGATCGCACCGCCTTTGCCCGCGGCGTCGCGGCCTTCGAAGATCACCACCAGCCGGGCACCGGTGTGCCGCACCCATTCCTGCAATTTCACGAATTCGGTTTGCAGCCTGAACAATTCGGCTTCGTAGATGTCGTTGGGGATCTTCTGCACGGTGGGTGCGGCCGACTTCTTCTTCTTCGTCTTCGGCGACGCGCCGGCCTTGTTCGGGGTGCTCACATCAACGGATGTTATCGGTACCCGCCGATTCCGGCCGAAACTAGCGGGAAGCGCCCAGCAGCTCGTCCAGCGACTGCTGCAACAACCCCGGCAGCAGGTCCACGTCGCTCATCGCGTCGCGGTCGGCGTTGATGCCGAAGTAGAGCATGCCGTTGTAGGACGTGACGCTGATGGCCAGCGCCTGGTTGTGCAACAGCGGCGGCACCGCGTAGGTCTCCAGCAGCTTCGTGCCGGCGATGTACATCTGCGACTGGGCGCCGGGGGCGTTGGTGATCAGCAGGTTGAACGGTTGGCGCGACAGCGTCGGGAAACTGGTCGCCACCCGGATGCCCATTGCGTGCAGCGTCGGCGGCGCGAAACCGGACAGCGTGACGATGGTACGGGCGTCCACCAGGCTGGCGGCCGTCGGGTTCGATTCGGTGGCGTGCGCGATCTGGGAGAGCCGGACCACCGCGTTGCCCTCCCCCACCGGCAGATCCACCAGGAACGGGGTCACTTCGCTCATCGCCTGGCCCGGTCCGGACGGGTCGAGCTGGTCGTCGGGATACACCGACAGCGGCGCCATCGCCCGCACCACCGCGGTCTGCGTCACGGCTTCACCGCGCGACATCAACCAGTTGCTCAGGGCACCGGCTATTACCGCCAGCACCACATCGTTGATGTCGCATTCGTAGCGGGCCCGCACCGTCCGGTAGTCGTCGAGCTTGCCCCGGGCGACGGTGAAGCGGCGATTGCGGGACACGGTGGCGTTGAGCGGGCTGCTGGGCGCGGTGCCACGTGCCACGGTGCGCGCGACGTCGAAAACCCGGCGGGCAGAGTCGACGAGCTGACCGGAATTGGTCACCAGCCCCGCGACCGCGGAGCCGACGGCCTGCAATTGGGTACCGGGACCCACCAGCCACTCCCCGATGGCACCCAGCACCAACCGGCTGTGCCCCGGGTCGCGTTCCGGCACCCAGATGTCTTCGGGGAACGGCGGTGCCCGACGCGTCCGGTCGGCGATCACGTGGTTGATCTCCAGGGCGCCCATGCCGTTGATCAACGCCTGGTGCGACTTGGTGTAGAGCGCGAGGCGGTTCTTGGCCAGGCCCTCGACCAGGTACATCTCCCACAGCGGCCGCGACTTGTCCAGCGGCCGGGCAGCCAGGCGGGCGATGAGTTCATGCAGTTGTTCGTCGCTGCCCGGCGACGGCAGGGCCGAGCGCCGAATGTGATAGGTGATGTCGAAATCGGCGTCGTCGATCCAGACCGGCCGGGCCATGCCGACCTTGACCTCGCGCACCTTCTGCCGGTAGCGCGGTATCTGCGGCAAGCGCTTCTCGACGGTGGCCAGCAATGTCTCGTAGCTCAGACCCGATCGCGGCCGGCGCAGGATCGACAGCGACCCGACATACATCGGGGTCGCGGTGTTCTCCAGTCGATAGAACGACGCGTCCGCGGTGGACAACCGGGTCACCATTGCCGCAACGCCCTCCTGTTTCGCATTCTGGATATCAGGTCACGCTATCGGCTGGCGGGCGTCTGCGCCGAGCGGGCCTGTGGATGAGGACCGACGAGTGAATACCCAACGGCCCGACCGTCTGACACTCTTCAGGCGCTGCTCGGTCACAAGCGTCTGGAGATGCCCCATTGCCCACTGTCGCCGTCACACCGGTGATCGACTACGAACCCCCGACCCGCGGCCTCCCGCGGTGTGGACCATCATCGCACGCGCCGCCGCGGCCGGCCCGTCCGCGCCCGCAGCGCCAGCCGGACGGCGTGCCGCTGGACGCGCAGATGCGTCAGGCCGCGGTGTTCGCCGACGCCGCGCTGCGTCGGGTGCTCGAAGTCATCGACCGGCGCCGCCCGGCTGGGCAGCTGCGTGCGGTGCTGACACCGGATCTGGTCGACGCCGTACAGGCGGTGAGCCGCACGGTTACCGGACAGGCCGGCGCCGCGGTGCTGCGCAAGATGCGGCTACAGCCCACCGGGGGATCCGCGGCCGAGGTGTTCGGCTGCTACAGCCGTGGGGAACGGCTGCACGCGATCGCCGGTCGGGTGGAACGGGTGTCCGCGCCGGGACAGTGGCTGGTGGTCGCCCTGCAGATCGGCTGACCGGGCCGCCCGTGAGAATCAGTGCCGGGCAACAACTTTTCCGGATGCTCAGCGCTTCTTCACCGACTTGGGCGGCTTGGCACCGCGTCCCTGCTGGCGCGCAGCAGCCCGCCGTTCCCGACGGCTGCCGCCACTCGCGGCGCCGGCGGTGGTCTTGGCCGCCGCACCACCGTTGCGCTGCACCTGCGCCGACCCGTCCTCCGACGGACCTGAATAGGTCAGCGCGGGTCGGTCGTCGTCGTTGTCGATTCCCTTGGCCCGCAACGTGCTCACCGGTTCCTTGACGGCCGGCGCCGGTTGGCCCGCAGCTTCGTCCGCGGCCTCCGGGCTGCCCAGAGTCGCCAAGCCCTCCGGCGCGTCTACCGGGGTCAGTTCGACCTGCGGGGCGGGCACCGCCTCCACGCTGACGTTGAACAGGAAACCGACCGACTCCTCTTTCATGCCGTCGAGCATGGCCATGAACATGTCGTAACCCTCGCGCTGGTATTCCACCAGCGGGTCGCGCTGAGCCATCGCGCGCAGGCCGATGCCCTCCTTGAGGTAGTCCATCTCGTAGAGGTGCTCGCGCCACTTGCGGTCGATGACGTTGAGCAGCACGTTGCGCTCCAGCTGGCGCATAGCGCCCTCGCCGGCTAGCTGTTCCAGCTCGGCTTCCCTTGCCGCATAACACTTTTCCGCATCGGCGAGCAGCGCCTCGAGCAGTTCTTCGCGGGTCAGGTCGTCGCGGTCGGAGTCGTCGTCGGGGTGCATCAGCGACTCATGGTCGATGCCCACCGGGTAGAGCGTCTTGAGCGCGGTCCACAACGCGTCGAGGTCCCAGTCCTCGGCGTAGCCCTCGCTGGTGGCACCGTCCACGTACGCGGTGATGACGTCGGTCAGCATCTCCTTCGCCTGCTCCTGCAGGTTCTCGCCCTCCAGAATCCGCTTTCGTTCGGCGTAGATGACCTTGCGCTGCTGGTTCATCACCTCGTCGTACTTCAGCACGTTCTTGCGCATCTCGAAGTTCTGCTGCTCAACCTGGGTCTGGGCGCTCTTGATCGCCCGGGTGACCATCTTGGCTTCGATCGGCACGTCGTCGGGCAGGTTCAGCCGGGTCAGCAGGCTCTCCAGCGCCGCGCCGTTGAACCGGCGCATCAACTCGTCGCCCAACGACAGGTAGAAGCGCGACTCCCCGGGGTCACCCTGCCGACCGGACCGACCACGCAGCTGGTTGTCGATGCGCCGCGACTCGTGGCGTTCGGTGCCCAGCACGTAGAGACCACCGGCCTCGATGACTTCCTTGGCCTCTGTGGAGGCTTCCTCCTTGACCTTCGGCAGCTCCTGGTGCCAGGCCTCTTCGTACTCCTCAGGCGTCTCGATGGGGTCCAGGCCGCGCTCGCGCAGCCGCTTGTCGGTGAGGAAGTCGACGTTGCCGCCCAGCACGATGTCGGTACCGCGGCCGGCCATGTTGGTGGCCACGGTGATGCCGCCGCGCCGGCCCGCCTCGGCGATGATGCCCGCTTCCTGCTCGTGGTACTTGGCGTTGAGCACGTTGTGCGGGATGCGCCGCTTGGTGAATTGGCGAGACAGGTATTCCGAGCGTTCCACGCTGGTGGTGCCGATCAGCACCGGCTGACCCTTCTCGTAGCGTTCGGAGACGTCGTCGACCACCGCGATGTACTTGGCCTCTTCGGTCTTGTAGATCAGGTCGCCCTGGTCCTCGCGGATCATCGGCTTGTTCGTCGGGATCGGGACCACGCCCAACTTGTAGATCTCGTGCAGCTCGGCCGCCTCGGTCTGGGCGGTACCGGTCATGCCGGCGAGCTTGTCGTACAGCCGGAAGTAGTTCTGCAGCGTGATGGTGGCCAGCGTCTGGTTCTCGGCCTTGATCTCGACATGCTCCTTGGCCTCGATGGCCTGGTGCATGCCCTCGTTGTAGCGCCGGCCGACCAGCACCCGGCCGGTGAACTCGTCGACGATCAGCACCTCGCCGTTGCGGACGATGTAGTCCTTGTCGCGGTTGAACAGCTCCTTGGCCTTCAACGCGTTGTTGAGGTAGCTGACCAGCGGCGAGTTGGCCGCCTCGTACAAGTTGTCGATGCCGAGCTGGTCCTCGACGAACTCCACGCCCTTCTCGTGCACACCGATGGTGCGCTTGCGCAGGTCCACCTCGTAGTGGGTGTCCTTCTGCATCAACGGCGCCAGCCGCGCGAACTCGGTGTACCAGTTGGAGGCGCCGTCGGCCGGACCGGAAATGATCAGCGGGGTCCGGGCCTCGTCGATCAGGATGGAGTCGACCTCGTCGACGATGGCGAAATTGTGCCCGCGCTGCACCAGGTCGTCGAGCGAGTGGGCCATGTTGTCACGCAGGTAGTCGAAGCCGAACTCGTTGTTGGTGCCGTAGGTGATGTCGGCGTTGTAGGCGACGCGGCGCTCCTCGGGCGTCATCTGCGCCAGGATCACCCCGACCTCCAGGCCCAGGAAACGGTGCACCCGGCCCATCCACTCGCTGTCGCGTTTGGCCAGGTAGTCGTTGACGGTGACGACGTGCACACCCTTGCCCGCCAGCGCGTTCAGGTACGCCGGCAACACGCAGGTCAGCGTCTTGCCTTCCCCGGTCTTCATCTCCGCGACGTTGCCCAGGTGCAGCGCGGCCGCGCCCATCACCTGCACGTCGAACGGCCGCTGGTCGAGCACCCGCCACGCGGCTTCGCGGGCCACCGCGAACGCTTCGGGCAGCAGATCCTCGAGGGTCTCGTCTTTGTCCAGACGCTTCCTGAACTCGTCGGTCTTGGCCTTCAATTCGGCGTCGGTGAGTTTCTCCACGTCGTCGGACAACGTGTTGACATAGTCGGCGACCTTCTTGAGGCGCTTGACCATGCGGCCTTCACCGAGGCGCAGCAATCGCGACAGCACAGCTTGTTCCCCTATTGGGTGGGAGTCGTTCGTCTTGAGCGACCCCCATCCTAGGTGACGGGGTGATCAGGCCAATCTGATCAGGCCGTAGTCGTAGGCGTGCCGTCGGTACACCACGGAGGGTCGCTCGGTCTCCTTGTCGAAGAACAAGAAGAAGTCGTGCCCGACGAGCTCCATCTCGTACAACGCGTCGTCGACCGTCATCGGCGTGGCCGGGTGCTCCTTGGTGCGCACCACCCGACCCGGCAGGTGCTCGATGGGTTCGGGATCGACGCCGTCGTGGTCGTGCGGCTCGGCCGGAGCCGAGTTGAAGGCGTTTTCCGGCGGCACCACCGCGGTGGCCTCGGCCAGCGACACCGGGGTCTTGTCGCCGTAGTGCACCTTGCGGCGGTCCTTGCCGCGCCGCAGCCGGCTCTCCAGTTTGACGACCGCGGATTCCAGTGCGGCGTAGAAGCTGTCGGCACAGGCCTCACCGCGCACCGCCGGGCCGCGGCCGCGGGCGGTGATCTCCACGCGCTGACATGCCTTGCGCTGGCGGCGGTTGCGTTCGTGGTCGAGTTCGACGTCGAACAGGTAGATGGACTTGTCGAACCGCTCGCAGCGGGCGAGTTTCTGTGACACGTAAAGGCGGAAATGGTCGGGGATCTCAACGTTGCGGCCCTCGAACACGATCTCGGCAGTGGCGGTCGGTTCGGCCTGGTCTTCAGTTCCTGCAGAATCAGCCTTGTCCAGAACCTGCTGGGAATCCACGGAAAGCCTTGACATTCTTGACAACTCGTTTCTCTTTTCACGTCACACGCACTCTGCGTGCCCGGCACTCAGCTACGCGCCGACGGGGTTAGAACGGTTCTGGAGAAGCCACCGTCGCAGGCTGCCCGCCGGAGCTAGAAGTCGAATACTCACCTCCTCCCGCGGGTGTTGCTCAACCTGGCAATACAGCGACTGTGAGTCGGGAATCTGCTTTCGACGTTAGCCCGTGTTCGCCTTAACGTGCCACCCAATTCGCAGACCTGTTGCGAGTTCTTCACGTTCGCCCTGCGGTGACGCCCGGCGCAGCGGTCAGGCCGCCGCGACAGCCAGCACCGCCACCACCGCAACCCCGGCCGCCTGCAGCACCCGAACGGACTCGGCCGCGGTGGCCCCGGTGGTGACGACATCGTCGATGAGCAACACCTCACCGCGCGGCGGCGGCGCACGCAACACCACGCGGCCGGCGATGTTGTGTTCCCGCGCCGAGGTGCCCAGGCCCACCGAGTCGCGCACCAGCGCCCGCAGCCGCAACACCTGGGCGACGCGGATGCCGGGATGACCGGCCACCGCCACCCTGGCCAGCCGGGCGACCGGGTCGCCGCCGCGCCGGCGGGCCGCCGACCGCCGCGTCGGCGCGGGGACCACCGTCACCGGGATGTCCACCATCCCCCAGCTCAGCAGCCGGTGCACCGCGACGGCCAGCGCGTACGCCAACGGTGCCACCAGGTCGCGGCGGCCGCGCTCCTTGAGCGCCAGGATGGCCTGCCGCCGGGCACCGCGGTACCGGCCCAGCGCGAACACCGGCACCCCGGGGTCCACGCGGGGGCTCACCACCACGGGCTCCCCCGCCGACACCGCCAGCTCGCGGGCACACCCGTCGCACCAGCGCACCGCGGGGGCCCCGCACCCGCCGCACTGCAGCGGCAGCACCAGATCAAGCATGGTCCCAGTGTGGCGCCGAAGACTGACATGTTCGGACGGAGACCGAGCTGTAACCAAACCCTGACCGACTTACCAACGCGCGCTTACCCGTTCGCCGGTGTCGCGCATCCTACGATCCGACCGACAACACAGCAGCAACCAATCGGGAGTGCGCGATGCGGGCGGCAATTCGGTCTCTGGTCGTGGCGATCGGGATTTCCGCGACGGTGTTCACCAGTCCGGCCGGCGTCACGCTGACGGCGGTCAGCACACCGCACAGCGTGTTCGACATCGCCTCGGTGCTACCGGCACGCGGGGCGGTGGTGGGTGTCGCGCACCCGGTGGTGGTGACCTTCGGGCATCCCGTCACCGATCGCCAGGCCGCGCAGCGCGCGTTGGACGTGACGGCGACCCCGGCGATGACGGGACGGTTCGAATGGGTCGACAGCCGCGTCGTGCAGTGGGTTCCGGACCGATACTGGCCGGCGCACAGCACCATCGCGCTGTCGGTGGGCGGGCTGCGCACCGAGTTCGCCACCGGACCGAAGGTGGTCGGTGTCGCCGACATCGCGAATCACACCTTCACCGTGCGCATCGACGGCGTCGAGACGGGACCCCCGCCACCGCGGCCGGCACCGCACCACCGGCCGCATTTCGGTGAGGACGGGGTGCTGCCGGCTTCGATGGGCAGACCCGAGTTCGCGACCCCGGTCGGCAACTACACCGTGCTCGCCAAAGACCGCTCGGTGCTGATGGATTCGAGTTCGGTGGGCATCCCGGTCGACGACCCCGACGGCTACCAACTCAAAGTCGACTACGCGGTGCGCATCACCAGCCGCGGTCTGTTCGTGCACTCGGCTCCGTGGGCGGTCCAGTCGATGGGATTGGACAATGTCAGTCACGGCTGCATCAGCCTGAGCCCGGCCGACGCCGAGTGGTACTACGACACCGTCAACGTCGGCGACCCGGTGATCGTGCAGGCGGGCGAGGTCAGGGAAGAAAAGGTCGCCGACACCGTGCGCCAGCTCAAACCGTCGTAACCGTCACCGGGTCGGACCGGCGATGGCAGCGCACCCGGTCGCCGTCAGGGTCGACCCGGTCAGCACAGCGGAGATCGGTTGTTCCTGGGCGAGGGCCACCGGCACCGGCGGGCCCGGCAACACCACCGGATCGGCGGCCAGCGCCGGCGGTGCACTCGTGGGCACCCCCTTGCCCGCACCCGCGGCCTTGCTCAGCGGGGCGGCCGCCAGACCGTCGGCGGGCAGCGCGCCCGCCCCGGCGATCGGCACGATCGGCGCGACCGGCAGCGGCGGCGCGACAGGCGCGAGCGGCACCGCGGGGACGACCGGCGCCAGCGGCACCGGTGCTGCGACGGGGCCCGGCAACGCCATCGGCGCTACCGGCGCGGCCGCCGCGAGCTGGTCGACGCAGCCCGCGCCGCCCGTTCGCAGCGGGGTGGCGGCGCCGTCGGGACTCAACGCCAGCGCAGCCCCGCACAGGCCCGCGCTGACCGCAACCGCAACGCTGAATCGCTCCAAGTGCCGCAACGCCGTATCCCCTCATCAATGCCCGCTTCTGCGTGACGATTTCGAACGGTATCGGCGCATACGATCCGGGCAAACACGCGTTGCCGAACCGATACGGAGCTCGTGCCGTGCCGTGATCCGGCCGTTCCCGGCCGGAGATCCGTCCGCTAGTCGGAGCCCCACCACAGCGAGGGCCAGCTGAAGCTGAACGCGCCCTGGCTGAGCCGGGTGAGCAGTTCCTCGAGCGCCCGCAGCGGCAACTGCATCCGCCATTCCGGCAGCAACCCGGACACCTGCAGGGTGTCCGAGGAGAGCTCGACGCCGGTGATCATCAGACCGAGCGGCAGCTCGGGCAACGGCACCTGGTAGGCGGGCGTTCGCACCGGCAGCTTCCACCGGTGCCGGCCGGTCACCACCGCACGCGGCCGCAGCCACAGCGTGCGGCCCGTGACGTCGGCGTCGACCTCCAGCCCGCCCCAGGCCGGCTGCCGGGCCCACCGCAGGCGGGCCGTGCCGTCCTTGCCTAACTCGCTGCGCAGCTGTGGAGCCACCTGCCGCAGCACTCCGTCCAAAACCTCCTCGGAAAGCGCCGTGGACAGGTTTGCCGGAGCCGCCACCACCAGCGGCGGGACACCCGGGCGGATGTGCACGTTGCGCAGCACGGCGACGGCGCTCTGCAGCCGGTTCTCGTCCCATCTGATGTCGCGTGCGGCCACCCGGACCTCGCCCAATTGGCCGACCGGCAGGCCCTGCGGGTCCAGCTCCGACTCCAGTTCGGTCACCGTCAGCACCACGTCGTGATCACCGATGCGAACGGTCACCTCGTTGCCGACGAGCAGTTGCTGCAACGTCGCCAACAGCGTCCGGTAGGGCACCGCGGCCGCCTGCGCGGCACCGGCGCCCACCGACGGCAGGCCCGTCGACGACCACAACGAAGTCAGCGCCTCCAACGCGCGGAACGCTTCATCCCAACGCAGGAACGGAACCTTCGGCATCGCCTCAAAAGCTATGGCAGGGCGCTCAACCCGGCAATACCGGGGCGGCTCCACCGACCATCAGACCGGCCACCTCCGTCCAACCCTGCTGGTTCTCGGCGGCCGAAGCCGAGTACATCAGCACCCCCTGCGGCCCGGCGACGTACACCGCGGAGGGGTTGGCGGCGATCGCGAACAGCGGGATCTGCAGGCCGCGCGACGGCGCGTCGGAGTTCACCCCGTCGAGGTTGACGTAGGACACCGGGTGCGTGGCGTCGTTGCGGGTCACCACGACGTCGTCGCTCGTTCGCCAGTACAGCGACACCACCGAGGTGCCCAGACCGAAACCGAGCCGGCGCGGATAGGTCAGCGCGAACTGGCCGGCCTGGGTCTGCTCGACACCGGCCAGGATCACCTGTCCGTCGATCACCATCGCCGCACGGGTGCCGTCGCGGGACAGCTGCAGGTCGGTGATCGGTCCCGGGAAGCGGGCCGAGACCGCGGTGGAATCCACCGGGATGCGGGCCGGCTGACCGGACGCCGGCTCCTGGATGGCGCGCAGCACGATGTTGGCGTCGACCACCACCCACACCGCGTCGTCCAGCGACCAGCTCGGGCGGGTCAGGTTGTGCCCGTCGGCGGACTGCACCGCCTCACCGCCGAGGTCACCGATCCACAGCGACGCGGCCATGTCCGGTGCGCCGCGACGCAGCGTCACCACCGAGGCGACCTGGTGACCGTTGCGCGACAGCGCAGCACCGGTCTGATCGCCCATCCGGCCGAACGCGCCGGCCAGTGGGGCGATGTGCTGCCCGTCCAGGGCCACCATCGAGCCGTTGATCAGGGCATGCAGCCCCGCGCCGGCGCCGTCGGCGACCCCGGGATCGGTGGCCGCGACGTCGGAGGTGGTCCAACCCTGGGCGAACCTGTCCTCGAGCGGGGCGCCGTCGGCGTTGATCACATACGGACCGCGGATGTCGGCCCGGGCCAGCGTCCAGATGATCTGCGCGGCAAGCAATTGCCTGCTGTGCGGATCGGTGGTGGCCAGCTTCTCCAGATCGACCCGGGCGCCGCCGTAACCTTTGCCGATGCCGCTCTTGCCGCCGTCGGCGCGGGTCACCGGTCCGCGCAACCGCAACGGCGGGGCCAACAGGTTGCGCACCGTGTGCGCCATCTCCGGGCGCGGTCCGGCCAGCAGCTTGGAGACCAGTTCGGTGGCCAGCTGGTCGTGGTCGGACACCGCGACGTAGCGCGGGTCGGGCACCACGGTCTTGCCGGTGGGGTCGGCGAAGTACAGGGTGTTGCGCTTGTAGGTGGCCTGGAACTGCTGCCAGTCCAGGAAAACGCCGTTGGGCAGCTTGTCGATGCGCCAGCCGCCCGAGGTCTTGACCAACTCGATCGGACCCGGGTCCGGCAGCTTGCCCTCCGCGGTCTCGAACACCCCGATGTCGGACAGCGAGCCCAGGATGTCGGCCCGCATATTGGCCGAAACCCGTTCGGCGCCGCGGGTTTCGACGAAAACCACATGGTCGATCAGCAGGGCGCTGCCGGCGTCGTCCCAGCCGTTGGACGCCGACTGGGTGAGGAACTGCCGCGCCGCCAGGTGCCGGTTGGACGGGTCGGCGGTGGCCTTGAGGAATTCGCGCAACAGCACGTCGGGATCCATGCCCGGGGTGGGTTTGGGCAGGTTCGACGGCGCCGGACGGTCCACCGTGCCGATGGCCTGCGGCGCCGACGAGCTGGGCACGCTTGCGCAACCGGCGAGTAGCAGAGCCGCCAAGACGAGCATCAGCAGTCCCCGCATCAACCGCTCCACTCCGCGTGCTCGCGGTGCCGGGTGATCGGTTGCGGGCCGGTCGGGGTGAGCGGCTGCGCCGTCGGCTGCCCGTTGGTCTGCGGGATCGGTTTCATCGGCAACGGGCTGGTGGTCACTTTGTGCCCCCGCACCAGGGGCAGGGTCAGCCGGAAACACGCGCCCTCGCCGGGCTCCCCCCAGGCCTCCAGCCGGCCCTGGTGCAGGCGCGCATCCTCGATGCTGATCGCCAGGCCGAGCCCGGTGCCGCCGGAACGGCGCACCCGCGACGGGTCGGAGCGCCAGAACCGGCTGAACACCAGCTTCTCCTCGCCGGGCCGCAACCCGACGCCGTAGTCGCGCACGGTGACGGCGACGGTGTCCTCGTCAGCCGCCATCCGGATGCGCACCGGCTTGCGCTCGGCGTGGTCGATCGCATTCGCGATCAGGTTGCGCAGGATCCGTTCCACCCGGCGAGCGTCGACCTCGGCGATCACGCCTTCGGTGGGCATGTCCACCAGCAGCTCGATGCCGGCTTCCTCGGCCAGGTGCCCGACGTTGCCCAGGGCGCTGTTGACGGTGGTGCGCAGATCGACGGCCTCGACGGATAACTCGGCGACACCGGCGTCGTGCCGGGAGATTTCCAGCAGGTCGTTGAGCAGGCTCTCGAACCGGTCCAGCTCGTTGACCATCAACTCGGTGGATCGTCGCAACGCCGGATCGAGGTCGTCGGCGTGGTCGTAGATCAGGTCCGCAGCCATGCGCACCGTGGTCAGCGGGGTGCGCAGTTCGTGGCTGACATCGGAGGTGAAGCGGCGTTGCAGATTGCCGAACTCCTCGAGCTGGGTGATCTGGCGGGACAGGCTCTCGGCCATGTCGTTGAAGGACAGCGCCAGCCGGGCCATGTCGTCTTCGCCGCGCACCGGCATCCGTTCGGACAGGTGCCCCTCGGCGAAGCGCTCGGCGATCCGCGATGCCGAGCGCACCGGATTAACCACCTGCCGGGAAACCAGCAGCGCGATGCCGGCCAGCAGGACCAGCAGCACCACACCGCCGGTCGCCATCGTGCTGCGCACCAGCGAGATGGTGGCCTGCTCGGAGGCCAGCGGGAAGATCAGGTACAACTCCAGGTTGGCCACCCGCGACGACGTCGGACTGCCGACGATCAGCGCCGGCCCGGAGAAGCCCTCGGTGTGCACGGTCGCGTACTGGTATGCGGCCTGGCCCGCCTTGACGAAGCCGCGCAACGCGCTGGGCACCTGATCGACCGGCCCGGCGGTGGACGCCGCGCGCGGCCCGTCGCCGGGCACCATCAGCGCCGCGTCGAAGGCACCGGCCAGCCCCGCGCCGGAGGCGGGGTCGGTCTTCGATGTCAGCGTGTTGCGCGCGAGCTGCAGGCTGCTGTCCAGCGAGCGGGTCTCCTCACCGTTGACGATGCCGGTGACGGTGTTGCGGGCGCGCTCGATCTGATCGATCGCGGCTTTGACCTTGATGTCGAGGACCCGGTTGGTGACCTGGCTGGTCAACACGAAACCCAGCGCCAGGATGACCGCCAGCGACAGGCCGATGGTCAGCGCCACCACGCGCAGCTGCAGCGACCGGCGCCAGACGACGGCAACGGCGCGACTGACGGCGCTCATGCCCCGCGGCAGGGGACCCGAACGCCCCCAACGACCTCGACTACGTCGCGGTGAGCGCCAGATCACGCGTAACGCTCACTCATCGCGCGGGATCACGGAGGTCCGGCCTTGTATCCCACTCCTCGAACGGTCAAAACCACTGTCGGGTTTTCGGGGTCTTTCTCGACCTTGGCGCGCAGGCGCTGGACGTGCACGTTCACCAGGCGGGTGTCCGCCGGGTGCCGGTATCCCCACACCTGTTCGAGCAGCACATCACGAGTAAACACCTGGCGCGGTTTGCGCGCCAACGCGACCAGCAGGTCGAACTCCAGCGGCGTCAGCGAGATCTGCTCGCCGTTGCGGGTGACCTTGTGCGCCGGCACGTCGATGTCGACGTCGGCGATGGACAGCATCTCGGCGGGCTCGTCGTCGTTGCGGCGCAGCCGCGCCCGCACCCGCGCGACCAGTTCCTTGGGCTTGAACGGCTTCATGATGTAGTCGTCGGCGCCGGATTCCAGGCCGAGCACCACGTCGACGGTGTCGGTCTTGGCGGTCAGCATGACGATCGGCACACCGGAGTCGGCCCGCAGCACCCGACACACGTCGATGCCGTTCATGCCCGGCAGCATCAAGTCCAACAGCACCAGATCGGGGCGCAACTCGCGCACCGCGGTCAGGGCCTGAGTACCGTCGCCGATGACCGCGGTGTCGAAACCCTCCCCACGCAACACGATGGTGAGCATCTCGGCCAGCGAAGCGTCGTCGTCGACGACGAGAATCCTTTGCCTCATGGTGTCCATGGTGTCACCAGATCAGGACAAAACCGTCGCACCACACGGGCGTTTCGTGATTGATAAGCGCAAATGGCGCCCAAAATGCACTATTCGGCCACCACAGTGGCGGCCAGACCGTCCGGATCGACGTCCGCGTCCACGACCCGCCACCGCCCGCACCAGTGCGCGGCCGCCAGTTCGGCGTAGACCGCACCGGTGCGTCGCTGCAGTCCGTCGTCGCGTTCGTAGCTGTCGCGGGCCCGGCCCGGGTCGCTCGCGGCGCGGCTGCGCGCCCGCTGGTCGGCGAGTTCGGCCGGCACCGCGAGCAGGATCTGCCAGTCCGGCGCGGGCAGCGCCAGCCGGCGGTATTCGAGCTGTTGCACCCACGCCGCGGCCGGGCCGGACGCACCCTGGTGCAACCGCGCCGCGCTGTAGGCAGCGTTGGAGGCCACGTAGCGATCCAGGATCACCACGTCGTGCTGCTGCCCGAGCCGCGCGATCTCGTCGATCGCGCCGGCCCGGTCCAGGGCGAACAGCGTCGCCATCGCGTACACCGAGTCGGCGAGGTCGCCGTGCTGTCCGTGCAGCGCCTCGGCCGCGAGGTCGGCGGTGATCGACTGCCCGTAGCGCGGGAACGCCAAGGTGGTCACCGATTTGCCGGACGCCTCGAACGCCGTGCGCAGACCCTCGGTCAACGTCCGCTTGCCCGAGCCGTCGACGCCTTCGATCGCGATCAGCACGGCGCGAGCTTAACGCCTGCGCGTCACGCTGGCGTGACGCTCGACGTCCACAGCCACGCTGGCGTGACGCTCGACGTCCACAGCCACACTGGCGTGACGCTCGGCGGGCAGACGGGGTCCGGCGCGCGAGCTTAACGCCTGCGCGTCACGCTGGCGTGACGCTCGACGTCCACAGCAACGCTGGCGTGACGCTCGACGTCCACAGCCACGCTGGCGTGACGCTCGGCGGGCAGACGGGGTCCGGCGCGCGAGCTTAACGCCTGCGCGTCACGCTGGCGTGACGCTCGACCTCCACAGCCACGCTGGCGTGACGCTCGGCGGGCAGACGGGGTCCGGCGCGCGAGCTTAACGCCTGCGCGTCACGCTGGCGTGACGCTCGACGTCCACAGCCACGCTGGCGTGACGCTCGGCGGGCAGACGGGGGCCGGCGCGCGAGCTTAACGCCTGCGCGTCACGCTGGCGTGACGCTCGACGTCCACAGCCACGCTGGCGTGACGCTCGGCGGGCAGACGGGGGCAACGCCGGGCCCGCCGCCGCTCAGTAGCGGTAGTGGTCCGGCTTGTAGGGGCCCTCGACGTCCACGCCGAGGTATTCGGCCTGCTCCTTGGTCAGCTTGGTGAGCTTGCCGCCGAGCGCCTCGACGTGGATGCGGGCCACCTTCTCGTCAAGGTGCTTGGGCAGCCGGTACACCTCGTTGTCGTACTCGTCATTCTTGGTCCACAGCTCGATCTGCGCGATCGTCTGGTTGGCGAAGCTGTTACTCATCACGAACGACGGGTGCCCGGTCGCGTTGCCCAGGTTCAGCAGCCGGCCCTCGGACAGCACAATGACCGAACGACCGGTGTCGCCGAAGGTCCACAGGTCGACCTGCGGCTTGATGTTGGTCTTGGTGGCCCCGGAGCGCTCCAGACCGGCCATGTCGATCTCGTTGTCGAAGTGACCGATGTTGCCCAGGATGGAATGGTCCTTCATGGCCTTGATGTGCTCGAGCATGATGATGTCTTTGTTGCCGGTCGAGGTGATCACGATGTCGGCGTTGCCGATCGCGTCCTCGACGGTCACCACGTCGTAGCCCTCCATCAGCGCCTGCAGGGCGTTGATCGGGTCGATCTCAGTGACCGAGACGCGCGCGCCCTGGCCCTTAGCGGCCTCCGCGCAGCCCTTGCCGACGTCGCCGAAGCCGCAGATCAGCACGTTCTTGCCGCCGATCAGCGCGTCGGTGCCACGGTTGATGCCGTCCAGCAGCGAGTGCCGGGTGCCGTACTTGTTGTCGAACTTGGACTTGGTCACCGAGTCGTTGACGTTGATGGCCGGGAAGGCCAGGTCGCCGGCGGCGGCGAACTGGTAGAGGCGCAGCACCCCGGTGGTGGTCTCCTCGGTGACGCCCTTGACCGACTCGGCGATCTTGGTCCACTTACCCTTGTCGGTCTCGAACCGGTTGCGCAGGACGTTGAGGAAGACCTTCCACTCCGCGGAGTCGTCCTCTTCGGCGGGCGGCACCACGCCGGCCTTCTCGTACTGCATTCCGCGCAGCACCATCATGGTGGCGTCGCCGCCGTCGTCCAGGATCATGTTCGCCGGCTTGTCCTCGTCCGGCCAGGTGAGCATCTGCTCGGCGGCCCACCAGTACTCCTCGAGCGTCTCGCCCTTCCACGCGAAGACCGGGACACCCTTGGGCTCCTCCGGGGTGCCGTGCGGGCCGACGACGACGGCCGCGGCCGCGTGGTCCTGGGTGGAGAAGATGTTGCAGGAGGCCCACCGGACTTCGGCACCCAGCGAGGTCAGCGTCTCGATCAGCACCGCGGTCTGCACGGTCATGTGCAGCGATCCCGAGATCCGGGCCCCCTTCAGCGGCTGGACATCGGCGTACTCGCGACGCAGCGACATCAGCCCGGGCATCTCGTGCTCGGCGATGCGCAGTTCTTTACGGCCGAAATCCGCCAGCGACAGGTCGGCAACCTTGAAATCGATGCCGTTGAGGACGTCGGGGGTCAGCGAATTTTCGGTCGTGGTCATGGTCGTGTTTCATCCTTACTCAGGGCTTACGGGGACTGATGGAATAAACCGGGCGGCTACTGCGCCCGAGGTATGGTCCTCAGTCACTGTAGCCGCCCGGCGGGAGCCCTCAGGAAACGGCACTCACCCCGTGACGCTCGCCGAACGGCGTCAACAGCCGAGCCAGGTCCGCTGCGACGTCGTGGTCGGACTCCGGTGGCATCGACACGTAGCTCAGGCACAGCCGCACGATGGCGCGGGAGAGCACCTGCGCGTCGTCGTCGCTGGTGGCCAGCCAGGTCTGGGTGAACGCCGTCGACAACCGGGCCGAGGCCCGGGTGATGATGGGCGCGCTGTCGGTGGTGATGAGCTGTAGCAGGTCCGGCTTGGCCACGCCGGTCAGCAGCGAGATCACCAGCGGGTCGGCGGCCGACTCGGTGAAGAAGGCCCGGAAACCCTGCAGGAACGACTCGTAGATGTTGCCGACGTTGGCGTCCAGGGCAGCTCGGACGGTGTCGACCAGCCGGTCGGCCAGACGCAGGGCGTACCCCTGGGCCAGGCCCTGGCGAGAGCCGAACTCGTTGTAGATGGTCTGCCGGCTGATGCCGGCGGCCCGGGCCACGTCCGAGAGCGTGATGGCCGACCAGTCGCGGGTCAGCAGCAGGTCCCGCATCGCGTCCAGCACCGACTCCCGCAGCAGGGCGCGAGATGCCTCGGCGTAGGGAATCCGCTTCACAGGCGCGACAATAGCCGTATTCGTCGCGACATTGGTGCCGATCATGACCGGGCCACCTCCACCATCACGAAGTCGGCTTTGGCTGCACCGCAGTCCGGGCAACTCCAGTCTTCGGGGATGTCCGCCCAGCGGGTGCCCGGCTCGATGCCGTCCTCCGGCCAGCCCAGCTCCTCGTCGTACTCGAAACCGCACTGGACGCACTGGTAGAGCTTGTAGTCGTTCATGTCACTTTCCTCCTATCTCGATGAAGTCGGGCTTTTCGCGGACGGCGCAGTCCGGGCAGGTCCAGTCCTCGGGAATCTGCTCCCAGGGCGTGCCGGCCGGAAAGCCTTCGCGGGCATCGCCTTTGGTCTCGTTGTAGCGGTAATCGCACACCGGACACTGGTAGGTGGC
>NZ_JCALDR010000018.1:0-127506 GCF_059812965.1 Mycobacterium sp. NGS29 | reverse complement strand
GATGACGACGACGACGACGATGAAGACGAAGACGATGATGACGACAAGCAATCGAAGAAGAAGAAGTCGGATTAGGGTCAGCTGCTGCGCCGGGTGACACCGGCGCAGCCTCTGCTCACCAAGAACTCTTTTAGAACTCTCCAAGGCCCCTGCAGAAATCTCGGTGTCGAGCAAGCCGACACCGAACCAGGGGGCACCGAGAATGACCGTCGAATCAGTGCAGGTGAACAACGTCTACCCGCACACCGACAGCCGTTACGAGAACGTAGAGGCCACGGTTACCTTCGCCGTGGACCCCGCCCACCTGGCCAACGCGCGCATCGCCGACCTCGAGCTGGCCGCCCGCGACGCCGACGGCCTGGTCCGCTACGACGCGGACCTGCGCCTGATCCGCCCGGTCGACGGCGGCAACGGCAAGCTGCTGTTCGTCGTCCCCAACCGCGGCGTGCCGACCAACGCCCCCTGGCTCAAGGGCGGCTTCCTGCTCGACCGGGGCTGGACGATCGCCTCGTGCGGCTGGCAGTGGGACGTCCAGCGCGGGCCGGCCACCCTGGGCCTGACCGCGCCGCAAGCCGATGTCGAGCCCGGCTTCCTGCGCCTGGAGTGGCGCTCGGACAGCGTCAAGGACGACCACGTGCTCAGCTTCACCGCGCCCGAGATCGAGTCCATCCCCGGTGCCGACGTGCTGTTCAGGTTCACCGACTACCCGACCGTCGACGTCGACGACCCCCACGCCGTGCTGACCGTGCGCACCGCACCTGACGCCGAGCCCACCGTCATTGACCGGGGCACCTGGCGTTTCACCGACGCGACCCACGTCGCCCTGGACGGTGGCTTCCAGCCGTTCCGCTGGTACGAGCTGACCTACCGCACCGCGCTGGCCCCGGTCGCCGGCGCCGGACTGCTGGCCATCCGCGACATCGTCAGCCACCTGCGGGCCGACGGCATCCAGCACACCTTCGCCTACGGCGTCTCCCAGGCCGGACGGTTGCTGCGCCAGTTCGTCTCAGACGGTCTGAACGTCGACGAGGCCGGGATGCAGGTCTTCGACGGCGTCTTCAGCGACTTCGCCAGCGCCGCCCGCGGCCAATTCAACCAGCGCTACGCCCAACCCTCCGCCCCGGGCGGCAGCGGCCGCGGCAGCAACGACCCGCTGAGCAACGCCGATCTGCTGGCCGTGCAGCGCGCCCTCGGCGGGGTGCCGAAGACCATCTTCACCAACAGCGCCACCGAGTACTGGCAGGGCGACGGCGCGCTGGTCCACGTCGACCCGCACACCGGCCAGGACCTGCCCGAGGACGCCGACGTGCGCACCTACCTGCTGGCCGGCACCGACCACTTCGGCAGCAGCAAGATCAAGGACGCGCTGCCCGCCGCCAACCCGGTGCACCACCTCGACGTCACACCGGTCACCCGTGCCCTGCTGATCGCGCTGGAGAACTGGGTCGTCGACGGCATCGAGCCCCCGGTCAGCGCAGTGCCCCGCACCGCCGACGGCACCGCCGTCGCTCGCAAGGACGTGCTGTCACACTTCGGCTACACCAACACCCCGTCGCCGGCCTGGCTCCCGGCGGCGCGCCGCGGCCAGTCGCACGTGGACCTGGTGTCGGCGGTCGACCAGGACGGCAACGAAGTCGCCGGCATCCGGCTGCCCGCCGTCGCTGCCCCGCTCGCGGTGTACACCGGCTGGAACGCCCGCCAGTACAACCAGGACCTGCCCGACGTGCTCTACGAGCGCATCGGCAGCAAGCTGGCCTTCGCGCCGGGCCGGCCGTCGGTCACCGACCGCTACGCGACCGGCGACGACTACGCTGCGGCGGTCCGTGCCGCCGCCGAAGATCTGGTGGTACAACGGTTCCTGCTGGCCGACGAGGTCGAGTCGGTGATCCGCAAGACCGTCGCGCAGTACCCCGCTTAGCGATGTCCTGCCCAGCCCTGACTTTTTAGCCTTCATTCTGATTGGCGGGTGCTGCGACGATGTCGCCGCTACGCTCACTGCTCGTGGCGGAAACGTTGTATGCGCCCTGCGGTGACCTCAGTCTGGCCTATCAGGTGGTCGGCGACGGGCCCGTTGACCTGGTCTGGGCCGGGTCGTTCGCCAGTCACGTCGAGTTGTATTGGACAATGCCCGAATTCGGTTCGCTGATGGAGAAGCTGGGCACGTTCGCTCGAGTCTTGTTGTTCGACAAGGCCGGCGTGGGGTTGTCAGATCCAGTGCCCAAAGTCCGTACGCTCGACGACCGTGCGACCGAGATCCAGGCCGTGATGGACGCCGCCGGATTCGAAACGGCCGCCCTCCTCGGGGTGAGCGAAGGCGGTCCGGCGGCCATCCTCTTTGCCGCAACGCGTCCGGAACGAACCCGGGCGTTGATCCTGACCGGTACGACGTCGTACTCCGTTACAGACGGGTGGGGCGACCTGGAATGTGATCCGGCAGAACTGCGGGCACGTATCTTGAGTGAGTTGGGCGAAAACTACACGCCATCGGTGGCATGGATTGCCCACAGCCAGGAATTCGGCCGCGCCGTCCGATATGCATGGGGGAGCGGGGCGGCACTCAAATGCATCATTTCGTCGGTCCGATCGACACGCCAGCTTGGAATGTTGGAGCGCATGTGCGCCAGCCCGGGGATGGCGCGGGCAACAGCGGAAGCGGGATTCCGGATCGACGTGCGGCCGATCCTGCCGACGATCACGGCACCGACACTCGTTTTCCACGCCCGCGACGATCCCGCGCTGCCCGTGCAATCGGGCAGATACCTAGCCGATCACATTCCCGGTGCACGCATGCTCGAGCTCGATGGAGCAGACCACGCGCCATGGTTCACTGAGCCGGACAGGATCGCGACCGAAATCGAAGAGTTGCTCACCGGCAGCCACGGCCAGACGGCACCGTCACGTCGTGCCCTGCGCACCGTGCTGTTCACCGACATCGTCGCCTCGACCGAACGTGTCGCGGCCACCGGCGACGAACGGTGGCGCGCGGTGCTGCAGCGCTTTGGAGCAGTCACTGCCGAACTCACCAGCCGATTCGCCGGCACAGTTGTCAAGAGCACCGGTGACGGCCACCTCATCACCTTCGACGGTCCGACGCAGGCCATCCGCTGCGCGGAGATGTTGCGCCGCGATGCCGAGACGCTGGGAATCGAGGTCCGGATAGGTATTCACACCGGTGAGTGTGAACTGCTGGACCGCGATATCGGGGGGATCGCGGTTCACATCGCTGCACGCATTCTCAGCCAGGCTGGTCCCGGCGAAATCCTTGTCTCGCGCACCGTGCGTGACCTGGTCGTGGGTTCGGGAATTGGCTTTGAAGACCGTGGCAACGTCGAGTTGCGCGGAGTGCCCGGCAGCTGGCAGCTGCTGGAGGTCGCTCGCGGCGGCGCGCGCCCGGGATCGGTCGAGGCGGCACTGGTGTCAACACCCACCCCGGGACCCGGGGCGGCGATGCGCCGCTCGGACCGCGTCGCGGCCCTGATGGCCAAGCGCACGCCATGGATATTGCGTGGGATAGCCCGTTTCGGCGCTACCCGATAGAACGGTTTTTCCTGCTGACCGGCCGGTCGTCGAATCCGCTGCGCCGAACTTTATCTACTCAGTAACAATTATGGAGACCTCAGCTGCGGGCTGTCATACTCGTCGGATCGTCAGGCATTCCATTCGCGGCCAGCTGCCGGCGAATACAGCAGCAGGAAGTTCGATGAGCCTCTCGTTTCACTCGATGCCCCGGGAAAGCGCGCCCACGTGACCATGTTCGCCCGCCCGACCAACCAGGTCGCGGCGGTCCCGCCCGAGTTCGCACCCACCCCGGCCGCCGCGAACGTGTCGGCCAAACGACCGCGGTCCTGGTCGCTGCGCAACTGGCCGGTGCGCTGGAAGGTCTTCGCGATCGCGCTGGTTCCGCTGGTGCTGGCGACCGTCTTCGGGGCGATGCGGGTCGAGAGCGCGCTGGCCAATTCGAACGGCTTGCGGCTGGCCGCGGCCCGGGCCGAGGTGATACCGGCGATCACCAAGTACATGTCGGCGCTCGACGTGGCGCTGCTGGCCAGCTCCACCGGGCGCGACGTGGAGGGCGCGAAGAAGAACTTCGCCGCCCGCAAGAACGAACTGCAGACCCGGTTGGCGGACACCGACGTCATACCCGATGTCCGGACCGGCGGGGACACCTTGCTCAACGGCGGGCAGGCCCTGCTGGACAAGGCGCTGAGCAACAGCATCGGTCTGCGCGACCGCATCACCACCTACGCCCCCCTGCTGCTGACCGCCGAGGACGCGATCACCGCTTCGGTGCAGGTGGACAGCGAGCGGATCCGGTCCCAGGTGCAGGGCCTGAGCCGAGCCGTCGGCGCGCGCGGACAGATGACGTTGCAGCAGATTCTGGTCATTCGTGGCGCCGACCTGCCCGAGCCGCAACTGCGCAACTCGATGATCACCCTGGCCGGCACCGAACCGTCCACGCTGTTCGGGATGAGCGAAGTGCTCGGGGCCGGTTCACCGGATGCCAAGAACCTGCAGCAGCAGCTGGTCACCCGGATGTCGATCATGTCCGACCCGGCCAGCGACCTGGTCGAGAACCCCGACCTGCTGCGATCGATACAGACCACCCAGGGAATCGCCGAACAGGTCATCGGCAGCGCCACCGCGGCGGTGACCAGATCGGTGCAGGGGCAGGCCACCGAACGCCGCGACGCAGCCGTCCGCGACGCGGTGCTGATGCTGCTCGCCATGGGGATCGCGCTGCTGATCGTGCTGTTGGTGGCGCGTGCGCTGGTCAAGCCGTTGCGGATGCTGCGCGACGGCGCGTTGAAGGTGGCCCACACCGATCTCGAGGGTGAGATCGAACGGGTCCGCGCCGGCGCCGAACCCGTTCCCGAACCGTTGGCGGTGTACACCACCGAGGAGATCGGGCAGGTCGCCCACGCCGTCGACGAACTGCACACCCAGGCCCTGCTGCTGGCCGGTGACGAGGCGCGACTGCGGCTGCTGGTCAACGACATGTTCGAGACGATGTCGCGGCGCAGCCGTTCCCTGGTGGATCAGCAGCTGGCGCTGATCGACCGACTGGAACGCAATGAGGAGGATCCCGAGCGGCTCGACCACCTCTTCCGGTTGGATCACCTGGCCGCCCGGTTGCGCCGCAACAGCGCCAATCTCTTGGTGCTGGCCGACGCGCAGATCACCCGTGACCAGCGCGATCCGGTGCCCCTGTCGACCGTGATCAACGCCGCGGTCTCCGAGGTCGAGGACTACCGCCGGGTCGAAACCGGCGCGGTGCCCGACTGCACGGTGCTGGGCGCCACCGCCGGCGGAATCATCCATCTGCTCGCCGAGTTGATCGACAACGCGCTGCGCTATTCGCCGCCCACCTCCCCGGTGAAGGTGTCCGCCGTCCGCGGCAGTGAGGGCGGCGTCCTGCTGCGCATTGCAGATTCCGGGCTGGGCATGACCGACTCCGACCGGCGGATGGCGAACATGCGGCTGCAACCCGGCGGCACGCCGGAGCCGACCCCGGAAAACGCCCGGCACATGGGCCTTTTCGTGGTCGGCCGGCTGGCCGCCCGGCACGGGGTCCGGGTGGGGTTGCGGGGACCAGCCGGCGGCGAAGCGGGCGGTGGCACCACCGCCGAGGTGTATCTGCCGGTGACGGTGCTGGTCGGCGCCACACCGCCGGAGCCCGCCCCGCCGCCGCAGCGGCAGTTCTTCAAGGTGACGCCGCCGGCCGAGCAGGGCGCGGCCCCCGTGTCGCCGGCCGCCACCGGGGGGCAGCCGGTCACGGCGTTACCCCGCCGCAGTCCGGGGTCCAGCGGCATCACCTCCGACGCCGTGGCCGGGGCCGAGCAGCCGCCACCCAAGCAGAAGCGTCCGTTGCCGACACCGTGGTGGGAGAAGGGGCCGCAGCAACCGGTGACGCCGGCCCAACCGGCCGCGCCGCAACCCGCCACGGCCGCGTCGGACACCTCGGCGTTCTTCGCCCGGCGCCCGTCCCCGCCGGCCCCGCCTGCCCCGAAACCGCCGCCGCCAGACCTCACGCCCTCGGGCCCGGATGACGACGACGTGATCTATCAACGGATGCTCTCGGAGATCATGGGCGACCCGCACGACCTGGTTCAGAGCCCCGACCTGGATTGGCAGACGGTGTGGGACCGCGGCTGGACCGCGGCCGCCGAGGCTGAGGACAAGCCGGTCGAGACCCGCACCGATGCCGGCCTGCCGATGCGCACCCCCGGCGCCCAGCTGGTACCCGGCGCGGCCGAGGCCGACGACCGCGAAGTGTCCAACGGCGGCTTGCACCGCAATCCCGAAGCGGTCCGTGCGTCGATCGGCAGCCACTTCAGCGGCGTGCGTTCCGGCCGGTCGCACACCTCCGGCGCCGAGGGGGGCGAGCAGCAGTGACGGTCCAATCGTCCTACAGTCCGCTGGACTGGCTGGTGTCGAAGTTCGTGCGTGAGGTTCCCGGGGTGGCGCACGCGCTGCTGGTGTCGGTGGACGGGTTGCCGGTCGCGGCCAGCGAGCACCTGCCCCGGGAACGGGCCGACCAGCTGGCCGCGGTGGCATCCGGGCTGGCCAGCCTGGCCGCCGGCGCCGCGCAGCTGTTCGAAGGCGGGCAGGTGCTGCAGTCGGTGGTCGAGATGCAGAACGGGTTTCTGCTGTTGATGCGCGTCGGCGACGGGTCGCATCTGGCGACCCTGGCCATGCCGTCGTGCGATATCGGGCAGATCGGCTACGAGATGGCCATCCTCGTCGAACAGGTGGGCAATGTGGTGCAGTCCGCCCGCCGCGCCGAACCCGAGCCGCGATGGACGAACGCGACCCACCGCTAGCGCCGCCCAGCCTGGTCCGCCCTTACACTTTGACGGCCGGGCGCACCGGCACCGACGTCGACCTTCCGCTGGAGGCGCCGGTGCAGACGCTGCCGTCCGGGCACGCCCATGGGTGGCCCGCCGACGACGTGCGCGGCCGGATTGTCGGGCTGTGCGTGAGCAGCCCGTCCGTCGCCGAAGTGTCGGCCCGGCTGGATTTGCCGGTCGGTGTTGCGCGCGTCCTGATCGGGGATCTGGTCACCGACGGTTACCTTCGGGTGCACAGGACCTTGACCGACCGCTCGACCCGCGACGAGCGGCAGGAACTCATAGGGAGGACGTTGCGTGGTCTCAGAGCACTCTGAACACGGAACCGCGTCGACGAAGATCGTCATCGCGGGCGGGTTCGGGGCCGGCAAGACCACCTTCGTCGGCTCGGTCTCGGAGATCATGCCGCTGCGGACCGAGGCGATGGTGACCGACGCCTCGGCCGGCGTGGACATGGTCGAAGCCACCCCCGACAAACGCACCACCACCGTCGCCATGGACTTCGGCCGGCTGACCCTGGCCGAAGATCTGGTGCTCTACCTGTTCGGCACCCCGGGACAGCGGCGGTTCTGGTTCATGTGGGACGACCTGGTGCGCGGCGCGATCGGCGCGATCGTGCTGGTCGACCTGCGACGACTGCAGGACAGCTTCGCCGCCGTCGACTTCTTCGAGCACCGCCGGCTGCCGTTCCTGGTCGCGGTCAACGAGTTCGACGGTGCCCCGCGATATCCCGTCGGGGAGGTGCGCAAAGCGCTGACGCTGGCCGAGCACATTCCGGTGATCAGCGTCGACGCCCGCGACCGCCGGTCGGCCACCGACGCGCTGATCGCGGTGAGCGAGTACGCGCTGGCCCGACTGGCCAGCTGAGCGCGTTGCCTCCGCAGTGGACTGACCGCGAATTCACCGGCGCGGACTTCCGCGACGTTGACGACGGAGACCTCAGCCGGCTGCTCACCGAACGCGTGGTGTTCACCGAATGCGACTTCAGCGGCGTCAACCTGGCCGAGTCGCAGCACCGCGGATCAGCGTTTCGTAACTGCACATTCACGCGAACTACGTTGTGGCACAGTGTTTTTGCGCAGTGCAGCATGCTCGGATCGGTGTTCGTGCAGTGCCGGCTGCGGCCGGTGACCTTCGACGAGGTGGACTTCACGCTCGCGGTGCTCGGGGGCAACGACCTGCGCGCCGTCGACCTCAGCGGGTGCCGGCTACGCGAGACCAGCCTGGTGGAAACCGACCTGCGCAAGGCCGTGCTGCGCGGCGCGGACCTGCGCGGTGCGCGGACGGTGGGCACCCGGCTTGACGAGGCCGACCTGCGCGGCGCTGCCGTCGACCCGTCGTTATGGACGACAGCGTCGCTGGCCGGCGCACGGGTCGACGTGCCGCAGGCGATGGCCTTCGCGCTGGCGCATGGCCTGCGGCTGGACGGCTGAGTCAGCGCTTGAGCCGGATCCGCCACCACACGATGCCCGAATAGACCACCGACAGCACGGCCAGCATCGCCATGTCGAACAGCCAGGCATCTTTGGTGTGCGCCCAGTGGCTGTCTTCGGGGCTGAGTGAACCGGGCACCAGCTCGCGCAGGTTCACCGTGGCCGCGGAGGCCGCATAACCCCAGCGCGCCGGGATCGCCCAGGACAGCTGGTCGAGGAAGATCCGGTTCGTCACCGGGATCATCCCGCCGGCCAGCACCAGCTGGAGCATCAGCGACACCACCAGCAGCGGCATGATCTGCTCGTTGGAGCGGGCCACCGACGAGAGCACCAGGCCGAGGATCGCCGAGGCCACGCAGGTCGCGGCGATGGTGGTGAACAGCTCGAAGCTGGGGTTACCCAGCACGAGGGCCTGCTGGGTGGGAGCCCCTTTGCCGACGATCACGATGAGGGTGGCGATGGCCGCCTGCAGCACCGCGAACACGGTGAAGACGGTCAGCTTGGCGCCCAGGTACGCCCAGGTGGACAAGCCGACCGCCTGTTCGCGTTTGAAGATCGCCCGTTCACCGATCAGGTCGCGGATGGTCAGCGCGGTGCCCATGAAGACGGCGGCGATGGAAAGCAACGTCAGGATCTGGGCAGCTTCGTCCGGGGTGTCACTGGTCGGTGCGGCCCGGCCGAACCCGGTGTTGCCCGGCACAGTCAGCGACAACCCGCCCAGGATGAACGGCAGCACCGCAAGGAAGATGAAGTACGCCCGGTCGGCGACCACCAGCCGAACCTGCCGGCGGGTGATCGTGGAGAACTGACGACGCGCGCTGGTGTGCGCCGGGGCACCGAGTTCGGCCGGTGCGGTCGCCTCCGCAGCCGGCAGCGGCTGATTCTGGGCCAGGAAGCGCCGATTGGCTTCGTCCGGGTCGGCGCCCACCTTGGCGAAAATGTGGGCCCAGTTCGTCGTCCCCATCACGTCGCCGATCTGGGCGGGCGGGCCCAGGTATGCCGTCTTGCCGCCCGGGGCCATCAGCAGCACCTGATCGCAGACGTCGAGGTAGGTCAACGAGTGCGTCACCACCAGCACCACCCGACCGGCGTCGGCGAGTTGCCGCAGCATCGTCATCACCTGCAGGTCCAGGGCGGGGTCCAGACCCGAGGTCGGCTCGTCCAGGATCAGCAGCGACGGTCCGGTGAGCAGCTCGAGCGCCACCGAGGCGCGCTTGCGCTGTCCACCGGACAGGTTGTCCACGCGAGTGTCGGCGTGCTTGGTGAGCCCGAGCTCGTCGAGCACCTGCGCCACCACCTGGGCGCGGTCCTCTTTGCTGGTATCGGGCGGCAGGCGCAACTCCGCGGCGTAGCTGAGGGCCTGGTTGACCGTCAGCTGCCGGTGCACCACATCGTCCTGCGGGACCATGCCGATCCTGCTGCGCAACGACGCGTACTGAGTGTGAATGTTGTGACCTTCGAAGGTCACGGTGCCCGAGCTGGGCGTGGTGTAACCGGCGATCAACCGCGACAGGGTGCTCTTGCCGGCCCCCGAGCCGCCGATGATCGCGGTCAGCGTCCCCGGCCGCGCGGTCATCGCGACGTTCTCCAGCAGCCGCTTGCCGTCGATCGCGAACACGATGTCCCGGACTTCCAGACCACCGGTGCGGGTCGCGGCTTCGGTGCGGCGCACCAGGACACCGCCGGTCAGCACCAAGTCGACGTTGCCGATGGTGACGACGTCACCTTCGCTGAGGATCGCCGACCCGATCCTGATTCCGTTGACGAATGTCCCGTTGACGCTACTGTCGCGGATTTCAGTGCCCAGCGGCGTCTGGGACATGACTGCGTGATAGCGCGATGCCAGCACATCGGCGATGACGATGTCGTTGTCGGCTGCGCGGCCGATCCGGGCGGTTCCGCCGCCGGCTGCGGGGCGGCTGACCGGGGGACCCTGCGACACCGTGAGGGCCTCGGTCGGGTGGGCGGCCGGCGACTGCAGGACGGGTTGAGCCTGCTGGGTGGGTGGCTGCAGGGTGGGCTGAGCTTGCTGGGTGGGGGGCTGGGTGGCCGGCCCGCGCCGTTCGGGGGAGATGAGCGGAATGGCCGAGGTGCGTTGTGCGGCATCCCGCGGCGGCGTCTGACCGCCGGGTTGACGCATGGGCGGGGCTCCCGCGCCCACCGCGGCGGGATTGATCACGGCAAACCGCTCCGTCGGCGGCAGAACGCCGACGTTGCCGTGGTGGTGGCCGACCGCGAAGGTGACGCGGGGTCCATCCGGCCTGCCGAGGTTGAGCGCCTGGCCGTCCTGGATGTCGAGCGTCTGCATCCGGCGGCCGTTGGCGAAGAGCCCGTTCTGGGAGTTGTTGTCGATCGCGATCCAGCGGCCCTGGTCGAAACGCAGCACCAGGTGGGCGCGCGAGACGAGAGGGTGCGCCACCCGCAGATCGGCGCGCAGGTCACTGCCGACGATGACGTCCGATCCGGGCGCGAAGTCCCGGTGTGAACGCTCCGTGCGCACGGTCAGGACCGGTGATGAGGATGGCTGCATCAGCCTAGATTAGGGGTGCAATCCGCGTCAGCGGCGCTTTAGGCGAATTCTCCACCAGATGATGCTGCTGTAGATAATGCACAACACCGCGAGCATGCCCATGTCGAACAGCCACGCGCTGGGCGTGTGGTTCCAGTGCTGGTCCTTGGGGTCGGTCGGACCCGGGGTGAGCCGGTGGGTGTCGATGGTCGACGACGCCGCGGCGTACCCCCACCGGGCCGGGGTGGCCCAGGACAACTGGTCCAGGCCGGTGCGGTTGGTCACCCAGATCATCCCGCCGGAGAACACCAGCTGCGACATGATCGCGGTGACCAGCAGCGGCATGATCTGGTCCTGGGACTTCGCGATCGCCGACAGCGCCATACCGAGAATCGCCGAGGCCACACACGTGGCTGCGACGGTGACGAACAGTTCCAGCCGGACGTCGCCCAGCAACACCGCGTCCGATATCGGCTTCCCCCAGCCGATCACCGCGATCGTGGTGGCTATCGCCGCCTGCATGGTGGCGAAGGCGCAGAACACCACGATCTTGGCTGCCATGTAGGCGCCGGTGGACAGCCCGACGGCCTGTTCGCGTTTGAAGATGGGACGTTCCCCGACCAGGTCGCGGATGGTGAGCGCGGTCCCCATGAACACCGCCCCCACGTTGAGCATCACCAGGATCTGCCCGGGCTGATTCGGTGCGCTGCTGTAGGGGTCGGCCATGTCGAATCCGGTCTTGCCGCGGACCGTCAGGGTCAGCACGCCGATCAGGAACGGCAGCAATGCCAGGAACACGGTGTAACCACGGTCGGAGATGACCAGCCGAACCTGGCGACGCGCGATCGTGGAGAACTGACGGAAGCCGCTGTTATGCACCGGCTCGCCCAGGTCGGCGGCCGGGCTGGCCGGCGCCGGACCCGGTGGCTGTTGTCTGGCCTCCAGGAAACGGCGGTTGGCCTCGTCCGGGTCGGCGCCCACCTTGGTGAAGATGTCGGCCCAGTTGGTGGTGCCCATGGCCGCGCCGATCTGATCGGGCGTGCCCAGAAACGCGGTCTTGCCGCCCGGCGCCAGCAACAGGATCTGGTCGCAGACGTCGAGGTAGGACACCGAGTGAGTGACCACCAGCACCACGCGGCCCGCGTCGGCGAGCTGGCGCAGCATCATCATCACCTGCCGGTCGAGCGCCGGGTCCAGGCCCGAGGTCGGTTCGTCGAGAATCAGCAGGGACGGCCCGGTGAGCAACTCCAACGCCACCGAAGCACGCTTGCGCTGGCCGCCCGAGAGCTTGTCCACCCGGGTGTCGCCGTGCTTGGTCAACTCGAGTTCCTCGAGAACCTGGGCGACCACCTGGGCGCGGTCGGCTTTGCTGGTGTCGGGCGGCAACCGCAGCTCGGCGGCGTAGCCGAGCGCCTGGTTCACCGTCAGCTGGCGGTGCACCACGTCGTCCTGGGGGACCATGCCGACGCGGCTGCGCAGCGAGGCGTATTCGGCGTGGATGTCGTGGCCCTCGAAGGTGACATTGCCGGTGGTCGGGCTGGTGTAGCCGGCGATCAGCCGCGACAGCGTGGACTTGCCGGCACCGGAACCGCCGATGATCGCGGTCAGCGTGCCCGGCCGCGCGGTCAGCGAGATGTGGTCGAGCAGCTGCTTGCCGCCCTCGACGGTGAACGTGACGGAGTTGACCTCCAGGCCGCCGGTACGCGTGGCCGCGGCGGTGCGGCGCACCAGGGTGCCGCCGGCGAACACCAGGTCGACGTTGCCGATGGTGACCACGTCACCGTCGGTCAGGATGGCCGAACCGACCCGCACGCCGTTGACGAAGGTGCCGTTGACGCTGCTGTTGTCGCGGATCTCCGCGCCCAGCGGCGTCAGGGTCAGGAACGCGTGCTGACGGGAGGCCAGGACGTCCTGGATGACGATGTCGTTGTCGGTGGAACGTCCGATCGTGACGGACCCGGCCGGTTTCTCGTGCGAGCCGGTCCGGGTCATCAGGGCCTGGAACATCTTGGTCGCGATGTTGCCGCCCTCCGGCGGCTTGGCGCCGGCCGACGGGCCCGGGCGCAATGGCGGCCGCGACGGTCCCGGCGGTCCCGGCGGTCCCGGCGGGGCGAAGTTGGGCGACGACGACGGCGGGGCACTCGCCGGATAGCCGGGCGGGGCCCACGGCTGGCCGCTGCTGGGGTACATCGGTTGCCCCGGCGGCGGCCCACCCGGATGCGGCCGCAGCGGGGGTGGTCCGCCCCGGCTCGGTTGGCGTCCGCTGGGCGGCGCCGCGGGCGGGGGACCCGGTGGGGGCGGGGCCGGCCACGCCCCGGACGGGCCGGCGACGGCCGGGATACGCATCGATTCGGTCTGCGGGGGACGCCCGGCCGGCCCGTGGTGCCGCCCGACCTCGAAGACCAGCAGCGGTCCGTCCGGGTTGCCGATGTTGACGGCCTGACCGTCGTGGATGTCGACCATCGGCACCCGCCGGCCGTTGGCGTAGGTGCCGTTGAGCGAGTTGTTGTCGATCGCCAGCCAGCGGCCCTGGTCGAAGCGCAGCAACAGGTGCGCGCGCGAGATCAGCGGGTGGGTGATTCGCATGTCGGCGCGCAGATCGCGGCCGACCACCACGTCATGGCCTGCGGCGAACGTACGCTCCGAGCCGTCGTGGCGGACGGTCAGCGCTGGCGGGACGGGCGGAGACATTCAGACAACTTTAGCCGGTAGCCCCTCACTCAACGCCTGTCAGGCGCGCCGGTCACCACGCAGTGCGTCCGGGTGTAGATGGTCGGCATGCACTTGTTGCAGTGCGTGCACGCCGAATGCACCGCGGCGCCGTCAGCCGCGATGCGGTTGATCAGGTCCGGCTCGGCCAACAGCGCGCGTCCCATCGCGACGAAATCGAAACCCTCGGCCATCGCCAGATCCATGGTCTCGCGGTTGGTGATACCGCCCAGCAGGATCAGCGGCAACGTCAACTCGGCGCGGAACAGCTGGGCCTCGCGCAGCAGGTACGCCTCCCGGTACGGATATTCGCGCAGGAACTTCTTGCCCGTCAGCCGCATACCCCAGCGCAGCGGCGGCTTGAAGGCGCCGGCGAATTCCCGCAACGGCGCGTCGCCGCGGAACAGGTACATCGGGTTGACCAGCGAACTGCCGGCGGTGAGTTCGATCGCGTCCAGGCCGCCGTCTTCCTCCAGCCACTTGGCGGTGGTCAGCGCCTCTTCGTTGGAAATGCCGCCGCGCACCCCGTCGGACATGTTCAGCTTCGCGGTGACCGCTATCGGCCGCGGCCCCTGGTCGACGGCGCGACGCACGGCCAGCACCAGGCCGCGGGCCACCTTGGCCCGGTTGGCCAGCGAGCCGCCGAATTCGTCGGTGCGACGGTTGATCAGCGGCGACAGGAACGAACTGGCCAAGTAGTTGTGGCCGAGGTGTATCTCGACGGCGTCGAAGCCGGCTTCCACCGCGAACCGGGCGGCCCTGGCGTGGTCGGCCAGCACGTCGTCGATGTCGTCGGCGCTGGCCTTCTTCGCGAAGCGCATGCCGATCGGGTTGAAGAACCGCACCGGGGCCAGCGCGGGGGCCTTGTTCGAGCGGGCGTTGGCGACCGGGCCGGCGTGGCCGATCTGCGCGCTGACCGCCGCGCCTTCGGCGTGGATCGCGTCGGTGAGCCGCCGGAAGCCGGGCACCGCCTCTGGGCGCAGCCAGATCCCGTTGCCTTCGGTGCGTCCGCCCTGGGAGACCGCGCAGTAGGCGACGGTGGTCATGCCGACACCGCCGGCGGCCGGCAGGCGGTGGTACTCGATCAGGTCGTCGGTCACCAACGCGTCCGGGGTGCGCGCTTCGAAAGTCGCGGACTTGATGATGCGGTTGCGCAATGTGATCGGACCGAGCGTGGCCGGGCTGAGCACGTCTGGGGCAGCAGACGACATGAGAGGGACCATGCCAGACTGTCTGGCGTGGGCGCAATCACGCTGGACGGCAAGGCCACCCGGGACGAGATCTTCGTCGATCTGACCAAACGGGTGGCGGCTTTGAACGCTGCGGACCGCACCCTCGGATTGGGCACCATCCTGGTCGGCGACGACCCCGGCTCCCAGGCCTACGTGCGCGGCAAGCACGCCGACTGCGCCAAGGTGGGCATCACCTCGTTGCGCCGCGACCTGCCCGCCGACATCTCTGCCGAGACGCTCAACGACACCATCGACGAACTCAACGCCAACCCCGAGTGCACCGGCTACATCGTGCAGTTGCCGCTGCCCAAACACCTGAATGAAAACGCCGCACTCCAGCGCGTCGACCCGGACAAGGACGCCGACGGGCTGCACCCGACCAACCTGGGCCGGCTGGTGCTGAACGACCCCGCGCCGCTGCCGTGCACGCCGCGCGGCATCGTGCACCTGCTGCGCCGCTTCGACGTCGAGATCGCCGGCGCGCACGTGGTGGTGATCGGCCGCGGCGTGACGGTGGGCCGGCCGCTCGGACTGCTACTCACCCGTCGCTCGGAGAACGCCACAGTGACGTTGTGCCACACCGGAACTCGTGACCTGCCCGCGATCACGCGGCAGGCTGACATCATCGTCGCCGGCGTCGGGGTGCCGCACCTGCTGACCGCCGACATGGTGCGCCCCGGGGCCGCAGTCGTCGACGTGGGCGTCAGCCGGGTGGACGGCAAACTCACCGGTGACGTGCATCCCGACGTGTGGGAGGTGGCCGGTCACGTGTCGCCCAACCCGGGCGGGGTCGGTCCGCTGACCCGCGCCTTCCTGCTGACCAACGTCGTCGAGCTGGCCGAAGGGCTGGCCGGATAACGATGACGATCCGGACCATTCTGGGACGCGCGGTCCGCGCCCAGTGGCCGATTCTGCTCGTCGGACTGATCTTCCTGGTGGCGTTCGTACTGGCCGGGGCGAACTTCTGGCGCCGCGGCGCGTTGCTGATCGGCATCGGTGTCGGGGTGGCCGCGGCGCTGCGGCTGGCCCTGCCCGAGGAGCGGGCCGGCCTGCTGGTGGTGCGCAGCCGGGGGACCGATCTGCTGACCACGGCGTCGGTGGCTGCCGCGATGGTCTACGTCGCGTGGACCATCGATCCGCTGGGCACCGGCTAGCTACATCCCGGGCAGGCCCGCGGGCAGCCCCGGGATGCCCGCCATGCCCGGGATCTGCTGCAGTGCGCCCGGCATCCGGCCGCTGGCGATGTCGGCCATCGCCGAGGGGCAGTACATCTGGATCGCGATCGTGGTGAACATGCTGGCCATCTCGGGCGACATACCGTTGCTGCCCCGGACCCGCGTCGCGGCCGCGGCGAAGTTCCCGCCCGGCTGGGCCAGCATCGGGCAGACGGACTGTCCCAGCGCTTCGGTGTCCATCGGATCGCCGATGTTGACGCCGGCGTTGGACAGGGCGGAGATGAACGCGTCGTCGACGGGACTCGCCTCGGCGGGGGCGGCGAACGCCGCGGCCGCGGTGAGCAGCCCGGCGGTTCCGGCCAGTAGCCGGACGGTCAGTGGTTGGTGGCGCCATGGCATCATGTCGGCTCCCGATAGTTGGAGAGCACCCAGGCGGCACTCAGTGACTCTACGAACCTTCGTCTACGGCGGTCTCGTTCAGGACACGAAGGTGTAAAGGTTTGGCCCGCCCGGCGTTTCGGGTGCGCTACGACACGATCGCGTCACGCTGTGCCGCGACACGTTGGCAGGCAATGGGTTTGGCCGGGTCGGCGATCGACAATGCGACTCATGATCTCGCGGCAGGCCTTTCTACGGGGCGCAGTCGGAGCATTGGCCAGCTCGGCGTTGTTCCCGGCGGTGCGGGCCTGGGCTGAGCCGACCGGTGCGTGGAGCAGCCTGGCGTCCGCCATCAGCGGCAAGGTGTTGCTGCCCTCCGACGCCGGTTTCGCCGGCGGCAAGCAGGTGTTCAACTCGCTGTACAACGGTTCCAGTCCGGCGGCGGTGGTGCTGGTCACCTCGCCGGCGGACGTCCAGAAAGCGGTCGCGTTCGCGGCGGCCAACAGACTCAAGATCGCTCCCCGCGGTGGTGGCCATTCCTATACCGGCGCGTCCAGCGCGACCGGGGCCATGGTCCTCGACCTGCGCGGCCTGACCGGCGGGGTCAACGTCGACAACGGTGCTGGCACCGTGACCGTGCCGGCCGCAACCCAGCTCTACGCGATCAACCAGGCCCTGGCCGGTGGTGGCCGTGCGATACCGACCGGAAGTTGCCCCACCGTCGGGGTGGCTGGTCTGACGCTAGGCGGCGGCATGGGGGCGGACTCCCGGCATGCGGGCCTGGCCTGCGATGCCTTGCGGTCGGCGACGGTGGTGTTGCCCAGCGGTCAAACGGTCGCCGCGTCCGAGCAGGAGAACCCGGAGCTGTTCTGGGCGCTGCGCGGCGGTGGCGGCGGCAACTTCGGGGTGACCACCTCGCTGACCTTCACCACATTCCCCACCGCCGACTCCGACGTGGTGCGGGTCGATTTCGCGCCGTCGGCCGGCGCGCAGGTGCTCACCGGATGGCAGACCTGGCTCGGGTCGGCGGACCGGAACACCTGGGGTCTGGTCGACCTCTCGGTCAACGGCACCCAGGGCGCCTGCCACGTGCTGGCCACCTGCCCGGCCGGTACCGGACCGGCAGTGGCCGAGGCGATCAAAGCCGCGGTCGGAGTGGCGCCCACCGCCACCGAACACAAGACGCTCGGGCGCATGGAACTGGTGACCTACCTGGCCGGTGGCAGCGCGACGAGTTCGCCACGCGGATTCGTGGCCGGCTCCGACGTGATCGGCACCCTCGATTCGGCGGCGGCGCAGGCGATCGTGGGTGCACTCGGGAAGTGGCCGCCCGAGGGTGGCCGGGCCTCGGTGATCGTCGACACGCTGTCTGGCGCGGTCGGTGACGTGGACACGGCGGCAACGGCTTTCCCGTGGCGACGCGCCGCTGCCGTCGCGCAGTGGTATGTCGAAACCGGCAGTGGGTCGACGTCGACAGCCAGTACCTGGGTGGCGACCGCGCATCAGACGGTGAAGCAGTATTCGGTCGGCGGCTACGTCAACTATCTGGAAGCCAACACCCAGGCGGCGCGATATTTCGGGACGAACCTGGCGCGGCTGAGTGCCGTTCGGCAACAGTACGACCCCGGCCAGCTGATGTACTCCGGGCTCAGTTTCTGAATTCGCCTGCTACGCTTCTGAACTCACCAGCTGCCGAGTGTGCCGTCTGCGACACGACACGCCGCGGGTGAGTCGTGGAATGCACAGTCGACGGGGACGGGGCTAGGGCGGTCAGCCCAGCGTCGCCCGTACGCAGACGGTGACGTAGGGCAGCGCTAAGCCCGCCGACCCGGCCAGTGCCGGGTGGGTGGCCAGCAGCTGACGGACCCGGTCCAACGTCTTGGACCGCACCTCGGTCGGCGAGGTGATGCAGTAGGTGCGGGATGCCACCAGATCGATAAGTGCCTGGGGCGTAAGGTAACTGGTCCATTCCACCTGGTGACGTTGCACGTCGGTGAACGGCTCGGGCAGGGTCACCAGGTCGTTCACCGGGTCGGCGTCGCGTCCGATGATGTCGCCCAGTTCACGCACCCAGCCCATCCGGTCGTCGCGGGTGTTCCACACCAAGCCCAGCCGGCCGCCCGGCTTCAACACCCGCGCCACCTCCGGGACGGCCCGGGCCGGGTCGACCCAGTGCCACGCCTGCGCTACCAGCACGGCGTCAACGCTGTTGTCCTCCAACGGGATCTCTTCGGCGGTACCCAACAGCGCCACCGTCTCCGGCAGCGATGCGGTGAGCACTTCCAGCATCTCGGGAACCGGGTCGACCGCCACCACATCCAAGCCGCGTTCGACCAGCCGGGTGGTCAGCTTCCCCGTCCCCGCTCCGAGGTCGAGAACCTTGCGTGCCCCGGCCGGCAGCAGCCAGTCGATCGCCTCCGGCGGATAGGTGGGGCGGCCCCGCTCGTAGGCGGCCGCTGCTGAGCCGAACGACAGGGAGCGGTTGCGTCTGGATCGGGTCACCGCGAACACGCGCCTTGCGCCAAAGCCAATGTCTCCCGGATCAATTCGCCGACAGCTTCGGTCTCGACCAGGAACCCGTCGTGTCCGCAGACGGAGCTGACCACCCGGACGTCGGTGCAACCCGGCAACAGCTCGGCGAGCTCGTCCTGTAACCGCAACGGGTAGAGCCGGTCGGTGGTGATGCCGCCCACCACCACCGGGACCGGGCAACTGGTCAACGCCGCATGCACCCCGCCACGACCGCGTCCGACGTCGTGGCTGTTCAGCGACTCGGTCAGGATCACATAGCTGCCGGCGTCGAACCGGGCCAGCAGCTTTTCGCCCTGATACTCCAGGTAACTCTGGACCGCGAACCGGCCGCCGGCCGCCGGATCCTCCCCGGGCTGGGGGTCGTTGCGGAACCTGGTGTCGAGTTCGATCTCGCCCCGGTAGGTCAGGTGGGCGATCCGGCGCGCGATGTTCAGACCGTCCTCGGGTGCGCGCCCGGTCTCGTAGTAGTCGCCACCCTGCCAGTTGGGGTCGGCCTTGATGGCTGCGATCTGGGTGGACTGGGTGCCGATCTGGTCGCCCGTCGCCCGGGCCCCCACCGCGAGCAGCAGTCCCGCCCGCACCCGGTCGGGGTGGCCGACGATCCATTCCAGCGCACGGGCACCGCCCATGGACCCGCCAACGACGGCGGCCACCTGAGTTATTCCCAGCGCGGCCAGCGCGGCGATGTCTGCTTCCACCTGGTCGCGCACCGTGATGAGCGGAAACCTGGAGCCGTAGGGCTTGCCGTCGCGGGCCAGCGAACTCGGGCCGGTCGAGCCCCGGCAGCCGCCCAGCACGTTGGTCGAAACCGCGCACCAGCGATCGGTGTCGATCGGAGCACCCGGCCCGGCGACGCCGTCCCACCAGCCGGGGGTCGGGTGGCCGGGGCCGGCGGGGCCGGTGATGTGCGAATCGCCGGTGAGCGCGTGCAGCACCATCACCACGTTGTCCCGCTCCGGCGACAACTCGCCCCAGCGCTGTATCGCGATGTGCACGTCGTCCAGCACGCCGCCACGTTCCAGCGGCAGCGAACCGATGCCGACGACGCCGATTTCACCTTCGGTGGGCAGCGTCTGGGTGGGCACGTCGGAGATCGTCATGTACAAGTCCCTCAGAATGCCGCCACGGTCTGCGGGTCGCTACCGTTGGCCGCGGATACCCCGGCCGCCGCGAAACCAAGCTCCAGATCGGCCAGGATGTCGTCGATGCCCTCGATGCCGACAGCCAGTCGCACCAGGCCCGGGGTGACGCCGGTGGCCAGCTGCTCGGTGGGACTGAGCTGGGCGTGCGTGGTGGAGGCGGGATGGATCACCAGCGAGCGCACGTCGCCGATATTGGCGACGTGGCTGTGCAGCTGCAGCGCATCGACGAACGCCTTGCCGGCCGCCACGCCGCCGGCCAGCTCGAAGGCCAGTACCGCCCCGGTTCCTCTGGGCGCCAACTTCTTTCCCAGCTCGAACCACGGCGAACTGGGCAGCCCCGCGTAGTTGACCGAGATCACGTCGTCGCGGGCTTCGAGGAACTCCGCGACCCGCTGGGCGTTGGCGACGTGTCGCTCCATCCGCAGGCTCAGCGTCTCGATGCCCTGCGCCACCAGGAACGCGTTGAACGGCGACGCCGCCGAGCCGAGGTCGCGCAGCAGTTGCACGCGGGCCTTGAGCGCGTAGGCCGGCGGACCCAGTTCGGCGAACACCACACCGTGGTAGCTGGGGTCCGGGGTGGTGAAGCCGGGGAAGCGGCCCTGCGTCCAGTCGAAGGTGCCGCCGTCCACAATCACCCCGGCGATCGCGGAGCCGTGGCCACCCAGGTATTTGGTGGCCGAATGCAGCACGATGTCGGCGCCGTGAGCGAGCGGCTGAACCAGATACGGCGTGGCCACGGTGTTGTCCACGATTAGCGGCACCCCGTTGCGGTGCGCCACCTCGGCGACCCCGGGGATGTTCAGCACGTCGATCTGTGGGTTGGAGATGGTCTCGCCGAAGAACGCCTTGGTGTTGTCCCGGACGGCGGCCTGCCAGGAGTCCAAGTCGTCGGGATCCTGGACAAAACTGACCTCGATGCCCAGCTTGGCCAGCGAGTAGTGGAAAAGGTTGTAGGTTCCGCCGTACAGCCTGGGGCTGGACACGATGTGGTCGCCGGCGCCGGCCAGGTTCAGGATCGCGAACGTTTCGGCGGCCTGCCCGGAGGACAGGAACAGCGCGGCCACCCCGCCCTCGAGTGCGGCGATGCGCTGCTCGACGACGTCGGTGGTGGGGTTGCCGATGCGGGTGTAGATGTTGCCGGGCTCGGCCAGGCCGAACAAGGCGGCCGCATGCGCGACGTTGTTGAAGGTGTACGAGGTGGTCTGGTAAATCGGCAGCGCCCGGGCGTTGGTGGCGGGATCGGGGTGCTGGCCGGCGTGCACCTGTTTGGTTTCGAACGACCAGTGCGCGGTCGGGTCTGCGGTGCTGTCGGTGGTCACGAGAATGCTTCCCCTGTCTGGCTCAGGGGCCCGTTCGTGGCGGACCCGCGCTTGCCGGATAGCCAGTTGTGGCTACTCAACCTGGTCATCACCCGGGGCACCCCACCGCGGTTGGAGGGTTGCCGGCCAGCAAGCCGGGGCTTGACGCTGGCGCTCATGACCGACTCGCAGCTTAACGCATGGCGGCGATGCGCTGCCAATTCCGCAGCACGGCGGGGCGGGACCGGCTAGCTGGCCGGCGGCTCGGCGACGCGGGAGGACTGCACGCACTCGTCGAGGAAGTCCAGGATGACCTCGGTGACCCGACCGGGCGCCTCGAACATGGGCACGTGACCGACGCCTTCCAGCTTGGTGAAGCGGTGGTCGTCGGGCAGGTTGTTGCGGAAATGCCGGCTGAACCGGGGCGACGGGACGATCCGGTCCTTCGTGCAGATCACCAGGTGCGCCGGCACGGCGTTCTCAGCGAGTTCCTGCAGGCCAGGCATCAGGAGCGCCTTCACCAGCAGCTGGAAGTAGGCCGGGCAGTGCGCGACGTCGTCGATGACGACGCTCAACTCGCGCTCGCTGACGCCGTCCGGAGACGCGCTCAGCGCGTACGTGGACAGGTGGCGGCTGAACGGGATGTGCAAGGCCTTCGGCCCGAGCAGCCACGCGACCACCAACAGCGGGATGCCGAGGATGAATTTGCCGATCACCTCGAACTTGGCCGGACTCCACCGCGTCCAGCCCCCGGCCGGTGCGATGCCCATGACGCTGCGCGCCCGCCCGCGGCGTTCCAGCTCGAAGGCCACCCAGCCGCCCAGCGAATTGCCGACGATGTGGGCGGTGTCCCAGCCGAGTTCGTCCATCTGCTTCTCGACGTGATCGGCCAGGACCTCAGAGGACAAGAAGTAGGTGCCGGCCCGCGGGCCGCCGTTGTGGCCGGCCATGGTCGGCGCGAACACCTCGTAGCGGCCGGTCTCGGCGATCTGCTGCGCGACGACCTCCCACACCGCCTGGGACATCAAAAACGGGTGCAACAGCAGGACCGGCTCGCCCGAACCCAGGTGGATCGGGTCGCGGGTGGCATCCGCCTCGGACGCGCCTTTGAGGAAGCGTGGCATGAATCCGACAGTAAATGCGATACCGCTGGTATCGCAAGCGGATCCGGTCGGCTCGAGGTTCACCGGGGGTGGTGTCGTCGCCGGTGGTGACTGACGCCGCTCAGAGTGCGCAATGTCCGTGAAAAGATCGAAGGCATCATGAGCACCCCCAGCGGATCCCGCCGCATTTTCTCCGGCGTCCAGCCCACGTCCGACTCGCTGCACCTCGGCAACGCACTGGGCGCGGTCGCCCAGTGGGTCGGTCTGCAGGACGACCACGACGCGTTCTTCTGCGTGGTGGACCTGCACGCCATCACCATCCCGCAGGACCCCGCGGCCTTGCGGCGCCGCACCCTGGTCACCGCCGCGCAGTATCTGGCGCTGGGCATCGACCCCCAACGCGCCACCATCTTCGTGCAGAGTCACGTCCCCGCACACAGCCAATTGGCGTGGGTGCTGGGCTGCTTCACCGGCTTCGGCCAGGCCTCACGGATGACCCAGTTCAAGGACAAGTCGACCAAGCAGGGCGCCGAGTCCACCACCGTCGGCCTGTTCACCTACCCGGTGCTGCAGGCTGCCGACGTGCTGGCCTACGACACCGATCTGGTGCCCGTCGGGGAGGACCAGCGCCAGCACCTGGAACTCGCCCGCGATATCGCGCAGCGGTTCAACAGCCGCTTCCCGGACACCTTCGTGGTTCCCGACGTCTTCGTCCCCAAAATCACCGCCAAGATCTACGACCTGCAAGACCCCACCTCCAAGATGAGCAAGTCGGCGTCCACCGATGCCGGCCTGATCAGCCTGCTCGACGACCCGGGCAGATCCGCCAAGAAGATTCGTTCCGCGGTGACCGACAGCGAGCGGGAAATCCGCTACGACCCGGTAACCAAACCGGGGGTGTCGAACCTGCTCAGCATTCAATCGGCAGTCACCGGACGCGGTATCGAGGCGCTCGTCGAGGGATACTTCGGCCGCGGGTACGGCGACCTGAAGAAGGACACCGCCGAAGCCGTCGTCGAATACGTCCGTCCGATCAAGGCGCGGGTCGAGGAACTGACCGCCGATCTCGCCGAGTTGGAAGCGACGCTGGCGACCGGTGCGCAGCGCGCCAACGAAGTCGCCAGCAAAACCGTGCAGCGGGTCTACGATCGGTTAGGTTTCCTACCGCTAAAGGAATAGGTAGTCGATGGACGAGCAGCCTGAGCCAGGATTTCTGGATCGGCTGCGGGCCAGGCTGCCCTGGCTGCCCCACATGATCAAGGCGTACCAGCGCTTCGCCAAGCAGAAGGGCACCTTCTTCGCCGCGGGCCTCACCTACTACACGATCTTTGCGCTATTCCCGCTGCTGATGGTCGCTTTCGCGGTGGCCGGCTATACGTTGAAGCGCCAGCCGCAGCTGCTGAACAGCTTGGACGACAAGATCAGGCAGGCAGTGTCGGGGGAACTGGGACAGCAGATGGTCGAACTGATGAACTCGGCCATCGACGCGCGCGCATCGGTCGGAGTGATCGGGTTGCTGACCGCGCTGTGGGCGGGTCTGGGCTGGATGTGGCACCTGCGGGAAGCGTTGAGCGAGATGTGGGAGCAGCAGGTCGATCCGGACGGTTTTGTGCGCACCAAACTCTCGGATCTGCTCGCGATGCTGGGCACCTTCCTGGTGCTCACGGTCACCGTGGCGCTGAGCGCGCTGGGCCAGACGGGACCGATGAACGCGGTGCTCAAATGGCTTCACATCCCGGACTTTTCGATCTTCGACGAGATCTTCCGCGGCGTCTCGCTGTTGGTGGCGTTGCTGGTGTCGTGGCTGCTGTTCACCTGGATGATCGCCCGGCTGCCGCGGTTGCCGGGCAGCTTCGTCACCTCGATGCGGGCCGGGTTGATGGCTGCCGTCGGATTCGAACTGTTCAAGCAACTCGGATCGATCTACCTGCAGACCGTGGTGCGCAGCCCGGCCGGGGCGACGTTCGGGCCGGTACTGGGACTGATGGTGTTCGCGTTCGTCACCTGGTCGTTGCTGTTGTTCGCCACCGCCTGGGCCGCGACCGCCTCCGACGACGAGCGCGAAACACATGTGGATCCGCCCGCGCCCGCGATCATCCGGCCGCGGATACAGGTTGAAGAAGGTCTGAGCGCGCGCCAGACGCTGGCCGCACTGGGAGCGGGAGCCATTGGGGCACTGACCTTTTCGCGGCTGTTCCGCCGACGTCGCTAGCCGACCAGCTTGAGTCCGACGATGCAGGCGACGACGCCGGCAATCAGGCCCAACTTGATCAGCGAGGCGGACTCGTCACCGCTGAGCATCGCGTACCCCACGGTGAGCACCGCACCGATGCCGACCCAAACGGCGTAGCTGGTGCCGGTGGGCAGGCTGCGCATGGCAACGGCCAGCCCGGTCATCGAGAACAGCAGGGCCGCAGCGAAAATAAGCGACGGACCCAGGCGGGTGAATCCCTCAGACTTGTTCAACGCGGTCGCCCACACCGCTTCGAGCACTCCCGACACCACCAAGACGAGCCAAGCCATCGCGCACCTCCGCAGCGCCGTCTTTGCTGGCCGGGTACGGTGCCCCTCGTCCGGATGATTGACCTATTTGATGTTAGCAAACGGGGGCGGGGCGCTGCCGCCATACGCCGGCCAGCATGATCCCGGTGACTTGCGAATCATGATCCAGCACAACAAGATCAGCGTTGAGTTGCGGCCGGATCGACCCCACCTGACTCAGTCCCAGGGCCCGGGCCGGGGTCGTCGAGGTGGTGTGCACCGCGGCGGCCAGCCCTGAGGTGGTTGCCACCGCCCGGAAGAGCCGGTCCATGGTGGCGGTACTGCCGGCGATGGTGGCGGTGCCGCGCACCCGCGCCACTCCGCCGGCGACCACGACCGGCACCGATCCCAGCGCGAACTCGCCGTCAGCGCAGCCGGCCGCGGCTGTCGCATCGGTCACCAGAGCCACCCGGTTGGCGCCCGCGGCTGCGATCACCGCCGCCACCAGATCGGGATGCACGTGCACGCCGTCGGCGATCAGCTCCACCGTCACCCGGGGATCCTGCAGCAACGCCAGGACGGGTCCGGGATCTCGGTGACCCAGCGGTGGCATCGCGTTGAACAGGTGGGTGCCCACGGTGGCACCGAGCCCGATTGCCCGTCGGGTCTGCTCGTAGGTGGCATCCGTATGGCCAACGGCAACAACGATATTTGCGTCGAGGAAGCGCCGGATCGCGGCGTCGCCGCCCGGGAGTTCGGGGGCCAGCGTGACCATTCGGATGGTGCCGTCAGCGGCCTCGAGCACGGCGTCGATCTCGGCGGGATCCGGCGGGCGGATCTGGGTGGGGTCATGCGCGCCGCACCGCGCCACACTCAGCCACGGCCCCTCCAGATGGATACCGGCGATGGCGCCCGAGCGCGTCAGCCCGGCCAGGGTGCGGACCGACGTCAGCAGCTCCGCGGGTGCGGCGGTGACCAGACTGGCCAGCGTGGTCGTGGTGCCGTGGCTGCGGTGAAAATCCACCGCCGCGCTGTCGGCCGCGGTGAACGCGGCGCCGCCACCGCCGTGCACATGCATGTCGATAAAACCCGGCACCACAACCGAATCCGGCAGGTCGATGTCGGCAGCCGCCGGCGGTGTACCGGTCCCGCACGCCGCGATGCGCGCTCCGCCGATCTGCACCCAACCGGGCCGGCACACTCCTTCGTCGGCGACCACGGTCCCGGCGCTGATCAGTGTCACGGCCAGTCCTCAGCCGGCCAGCGACCACCGTTCTCCCAGAAGTACCGGATCTCCTCGAGATCACGGCCTCTGGTTTCCGGTGCGTATCGGTGCACGACGACCAGAGCGAGCACCGCGAAGGTACCGAACGTCGCGAAAACCGTTGCGCCGCCGAGCAGATTCAGCATCGTCAGGAAGAAGGCGGCGATCAGGGCGTTGGCCATCAGGTTGGCGGTCAGCATCACGCTCGACCCCATCGACCGCAGCGGCGCCGGAAAGCTCTCGCCGGCGAATACCCAGACCAGCGAACCGAATCCGAAGTTGAACCCGACGGTGAACAACAGCACCCCGCCGAAACCGAGCAGCAGCGCAAGACTGTTCTCGTGGCCGATGTCCTTGGGATAGAACGCGACCAGCACCGTGTCGGCGACGATCATCAGCGCGATACCGGACAGCAGGATCGGCCGCCGGCCCACCCGGTCGACGAGGGCGAGCGATACACACACCGCCGCCAGCGCTGCGACCTGCACCATCGCCGGCAGCGCCAGCTTGCCGAAATTGCCCTGAAAGCCCATGTCTTCGAACAACTTCGGGCTGTAATAGACGATCGCGTTGATGCCGGTGATCTGTACCAGGAAGCCGAGGGCGACCACGAACAGGGTGGCCCGCAGGTACGGTCGCCGCAGCATCTCGCCGATGGTGCCGCGCCCGGCCTGCACGGCTGTTTCGATCTCGGTCAACTCCGTCTCGACGGTCTCGGCGGGCTCGATGCGCAGCAACGCGCGGCGCGCCTCGTCGGCGCGGCCCTGCAGCAGGTACCACCGCGCGGTGTCGGGCATCCGCAGCAGTAACGGCAGCAGCAGCACGGCTGGCACGCTGGCCAGACCCAGCATCCAGCGCCACGCCTGGGTGCCGGCCAGCAGGTAGCCGGTCAGGTAACCGAGGATGATGCCGCTGAGCGTGGCGAATTGGTAGGCGGTCAGCAGCCGTCCGCGCACCGCGGCCGGCGCCGACTCGGCCACGTAGACCGGCACCACCACCACCGACACCCCGATGGTGACCCCCAGCAGGAACCGCGCCACCAGCAACGTCGGCAGCGACACCGCCGCCGCACCCAGCAGTGCGAACGCCGCGTACCCGATCAGGATCGCCACCATGGACTTCTGGCGGCCGATCCGGTCGGCCAGCACGCCGCCACCCAGGGCCCCGGCGATCTGGCCGATCACGACCATGGTCGTCACCAGTCCCTGTTGCGGGATGGTGAGGCCGAACTCGTCGGGCAGGAACAGCAACGCGCCCGCGATGCTGGACAGGTCGTAGCCGTAGATCACCCCGACGCTGGCGGCGGTCAGGCCGACCAGCAATCCCCGCCGTCGAGCGCTCAGACCTTTACCTTTGCTCGCAGGATCTTGATCACTTCGGCGGGGTTCTCGGGGGTGATGCAGGCGCGAACCCAGCGGCCCGTTCGCAGCATCAACACGGTGGACTTGCGGCCCCGGTGGATGTCGAGGGGAAACCAGTAACGGGGGTCGACGGTGCCCCAGATGCGCCCCTTGCCCGACGCCCAGCCCATCTTCTTGGACTTGATGCTGGTGATGTCGGCGTACTCGATCCGCTTGTCATTGGCGAACGGGAAGTAGTAGCGGCGGACGGTGATCCCGTCCTCGTCCAGCGCGAGGCCGGAGTCCTCGTAGAGGGCGGTCATTGCGGTGAGTCTAGTGCTGCGTTCGGCGGTTCATCGAGCGCGCGACCAGGATCAATCCGAACACGACGACGGCACCGATCACCGCCACCCCGACCCGGATCGGCAATGCGTCGGCGGGGGACATCAGGCCGGCGGCCTGGGTGTTGTCCGGGGCCCGGCTGGCGGGGTTGTTGTTCGGGGTCGCCAGCGACGGGTCGGGTTCCACCAGCGAACCCACCTGCGTGCCCTGGGCGGTGCTGAAGCCGTAGTCCAGCAGGTGGGCGGCCTGCTCCCACGGCGCAATGGGCTGCCGGGTGCCGTGCAGCAGGATCGCCATCAGCCGTCGGCCGTTGTGGTTGGCCGCGCCGACGAAGGTCTGGCCGGCGTCGTCGGTGTAGCCGGTCTTGCCGCCCATCGCGCCGGGGTAGTGGTAGAGCAGTTGATTGTCGTTTTCCAGCTCGTAGCCGGGGTGGTCGCCGTGTCCGGGGAAGTTGAAGGTCCGGGTGGCGACGATGTCGGCGAAGATCGGGTTGCGGTAGGCGTACCGGTAGAACAGGCCGATGTCGTAGGCCGAGGTGCTCATGCCCGGGCCGTCCAGTCCGGACGGGGTGGCGACGCGGGTGTCGTGACCACCCAGCTTCGTCGCCAGCACATTGAGCTTGTCGAGGGCGGCCTGCATGCCGCCGAGTTGCATGGCCAGCGCGTGCGCGGCGTCGTTACCCGAATGCATCAACAGCCCGTGCAGCAGTTGGTTGATGGTGTAGGTGCCGCCGGCGTCGACGCCTACCTTGGTGCCCTCGGCGGCCGCGTCGTCGTCGGTGCCGGGGACGGCCTTGTTCTGGTTGAACGCGTTGATGGACGCCATCGCGACCAGCACCTTGATGATGCTGGCGGGGCGGTGTCGCCCATGCGGATCCCGGGCGGCGATCACCGCACCGCTGTCGATGTCGGCGATCAGCCAGGCCTCGGCGGAAATGTCGCCGGGTACCGGCGGGGTGTCGGGGGCCGCGACGATGCCGCAGCCGGCCAGTGCGTTGCCGCCGATGGGAGTGGGGGGCAGCGACAGCGGCAGCGGCGGGTCACCGGCGCGCGGCACCTCGGAGGAGTCGACCGCGGGTGGGGTGTTGATCTTGTACGGGCAGGTAGCCGCGCCCGGGTTCACCTCGGCGCTGGGTTCGGCCTGCGCGACCGGCAACGCCAGCGCGCCTGAGGCCGCGAAAAGCGCTGCGGCCAGACACGACGCTGCACGTACAGAGGTCCGGTAGAAGGGCATCGGTGAGCAGACTAAGTGATCGGCAGCGGGAAGGCAGGTTGCCGCGCTGTGACGGCTGGGGCGGAAGTTATCAGGCGGGCTGTTGAGGGCGCGGTTGCTGCGGGTGGTTGTCACGCTGGTGGGACGTTGGGCGTTGAGTGCCACTCCAGCGTGACGCTCGGCGGGGTGAGGTGGTTTGTGGGGTGGGCTATCGCCGGGGGTCGTCACGCTGGTGGGAGTCGTCACGCTGGTGGGACGTTGGGCGTTGAGTGCCACTCCTGCGTGACGTTCGGCGGGGTGGGGAGGCGCGGTGGGGTGGGGTGGTTTGTAGGGGTGGGCTATCGCCGGGGGTCGTCACGCTGGTGGGACGTTGGGTGTCGAGTGCCACTCCTGCGTGACGCTCGGCGGGGTGGGGAGCTGCGCGGTGGGGTGGGGAGTTGCGCGGCGGGGTGGGGAGCTGCGCGGCGGGGTGGGGTGGTCCGGGGCGCGGGGAGGAGAGCCGCTCGGCGAGGGCGGGGGCGTCAAGGAGCGAGCACGTTTGACACTGTCGGAAATCTATATGACACTGTCATCACCATGACCTTGCTCACCTTGCCCGAATTCGCCGCCGCGGCCGCCGCAGCCGTGCAGGCCTCCGGCGCTGCGCCGGAGAACCGGCAGGCCAAGGCGGTTCCGGCGGAGCGGATGGTGCGCTACTACACCGCCCGGGGTCTGCTACCGCGCCCCGGCAACCGGGGCCGCGCCCTGACCTACGGCCGGACCCACCTGATTCGCCTGGTGGCCATCAAGCGGCTGCAGGGCAAGGGCCTGTCGCTGGACGAGATCGCCACCCGACTGGAGACCATGCCGGCCGCGGACGTGGAGGCCCTGGCCGCGATACCACCCGCCGCGATACCGGCCGGTCTCGGCGACCCCGAGCCCACCCCGGAACCCGCCCGGGCGGCCGGGCCGTTCTGGCGGACCGTGCCTGAGCCGGTGGCCGATGCACCGGCCGTCACCAGGCTGCAGGCCGTCCGCCTGTCCGACACTGTCACCTTGCTGGTCGACGGCCCGGTGCCCCCACTCGATGCGCTGCGCCGCGCCGCGGCGCCATTGCTGGATCTGCTCGCCACCCCAGGAAAGGACTCTCAATGAGTGCTCAGTTGTTGCCCCTGCTGCCCGTCCAGCCCGCCCGGCCGGCCGAGGCCGGGCGGCCGACCTGCGGTCAATTGAGCGCAGCGGACGGACGAGTCCTGCCGCTGAAGGCGATCAGCGTGAACACCGCCATCGTGGGCATGACCGCGACGTCGACCGTGCGGCAGCGGTTCGTCAACCCCGGCGACACCACCATCGAGGCGACCTATGTGTTCCCGCTGCCGGCCCGCGCGGGCGTGACGGACTTCGCCGCCGACCTCGCTGGGCGGCGGGTGATCGGGGTGCTCAAGGAGCGGGGTGCGGCGCGGGTCGACTACGAGCAGGCCCTGGCTGCGGGTCAGCGTGCCGCGATCGTCGAGGAGGACCGCTCCGACGTGTTCTCGGTGCGGGTCGGCAACATCGGGCCCGGCGAGGAAGCGGCCATCGAGATGCGGCTGACCGGCCCGCTGTCGTTCGAGGACGGCGAGGCCACCTTCCGCTTCCCCCTGGTGGTCGCGCCGCGATACACCAAAGGCGACGCGCTCCCCGGCGATCAGACCGGCCCGGGGGAGGCCGCCGACACCGACCTGGTTCCCGACGCGTCCCGGGTCACCCCGCCCCGCCTGCTCGACTCCGACGAGCGCCCGGAGCTGAAGATCTCGCTGAGCGTGGACGGTGCCGGGCTCGTGGTGTCCGATCTGCGGTCCAGCCTGCCGACGGCACGCGGCGACGACGGGCGGTGGCGCGTCGAAGCGGGTGCGCGCGCCGACCGCGACTTCGTGCTGCGGTTCCGGGTCGACCGCAGCGAGCTGTCGTCGTCGGCGCTGCTGGTGCCCGATCCGGTGGGCGACGAAGGCACCTGGTCGGTGACACTCGTGCCTCCTGTTGAGACATCCAGTGCGCCAAGGGATGTGGTGGTGTTGCTGGACCGCTCGGGCTCGATGCACGGCTGGAAGATGATCGCCGCCCGCCGCGCCGCGGGCCGGATCGTGGACATGCTCGACGCCGGAGACCGGTTCTGTGTGCTGGCGTTCGACGACCGGATCGACGCTCCTCCGCAGCTGCCGGGCGACCTGGTCGAAGCCGACGACCGCAACCGGTTCGCCGCGGCGTCGTGGCTGGGTTCGCTGGACAGCGGCGGCGGGACGGTGATGGACGAACCGCTGGTCAAAGCGGCCGACATGCTGGCCGCGTCCGGCGCGGGCCGGCAGGCCAGCGTCGTACTCGTCACCGACGGCCAGATCAGCGGCGAAGACCACCTGTTGCGCCGGTTGGCACCGGCGGTGGGGGAGACGCGTATCTACTGCGTGGGCATCGACCGCGCCGTCAACGCCGGCTTCCTGGACCGGTTGGCAAAGTTGGGCAACGGACGATCGGAGTTGGTCGAATCCGAGGAACGCCTCGACGAAGCGATGGCCCGATTGGCCCGCACCATCGGCCGCCCCGCGCTGACCGGGCTGCGGGTGAGCGCCGCGGGCGTGCAGCTCCTCGACGGGACGGTCACGCCCGGTCGTGCTCCCGACGCGTTCGCCGGGGTGCCCTGCGTGATCTCCGGGCGGTACCGGGGTCTGACCGAGGCCGAGTTCCGGGTGGACGCCGACGGCTTCACGACCGCCCTGCCCGGCCGTGTCGCGCCGGAAGCTGTTGCAGTACAGACGATTTGGGCACGTTCGTTGGTACGTGACCTGGAGGACGAGTACGCCGCATACCGCGCTGACGACGACCTGGCCGCGCAAATCGTCGCGCATTCCATCCGGTTCGGGGTGCTGTCGCGGTTCACCGCCTTCGTGGCGATCGACCCCCAGCAGACCGATGCCGGGCCGCTGACCGAGGTGATCCAGCCCGTCGAGGAGCCCTCGGGGTGGGCGACGAACGTCGGGTTCGCCCCGGTCGCTCGCGTCTATGCCGGCGTGCCAGCGGGTGCCCCGATGCCCGTGCTGGCCGCCGCGCCGATGGCTGCTCCCGCACCGAAACGCCGCGCACCGCGGCGGTCGCTGGACAACTTGCTCAAACAGGTGGAGAAGGGCACCCAGGTTCGGCGTTCGGGACTCGAGGCGGTGCTGGCCGAACTCGAGCAGCACCGCGACGCCACGACGGAACCCGACCTGCGCGCGGCGCTGGTGCAGTTGTGCAATGCCCTGGCGCGCTTTCTGAAGAGCCGGAAACAAGCGCAGTCGGGGGAGGTGGTGGTGGCACTGGAGGCGGTCAAACGGCTGCTCGGCGACACAGACCGCGGGCGGCGCCGCACCATGCGCAGATTCTGGGAATGAACCGCGCCGGCTACAGCTGAGTGGCCGCCAGGTCCACGTACGCGAGGGCGGGGAAGCTGATCGTGCCCATCCATAGCCGCCCGGCCGCTTCGACCAGACCGGTCACGCTGCCGAAGTCGGGATGTGTGGTGCGCAGACCGGCGACGGCCGCACCGCTGTCCGGGTCGAACGCGACCGCCCAGATTTCCGGTTTGATTCGTGGTTGGAACCGCTCGGGCAGGCGCCACAACACTTTGCGGATGATCGGCGCGCGCGGGAACAACCGTTCCAGCGCGGGGTTGGCCTCGGTGACCAGCGCCGCCCAGATGCGGCCGTCGGCACCGGTGGACAGGTTGTCGGGCATCCCGGGCAGGTGCTCGGCCAGCGGCGTCACCGATCCGGCCTGCGGACCGGTCAACCAGTATTTGGACAGCCGGCGGGCCTGGGTCTCGGCGAACACCAACGCGGTGCCGTCGGCCGTCGGCGTCACCCCGTTGGCGAAGAACAGTCCGTCGAGCAGCGTGGTGACGGTGCCGTCCGGGTCGAGCCGCAACAGCCCGCCGGTACCCCGTGCCTCCACGATCGGGGCGGTGTAGTCATCGAAATGGTAGTCGCTCGTCGATTCGGTGAAATAGATTGTGCCGTCGGATGTCTCGGTGACATTCGAGCAGAACTTGAACCGTCTGCCACCCACCGAATCGACGATCACGTCCAGCGTGCCGCCGGATGGGTCCAGAGCCAGCAATCCGTGATGGCTGTCGCAGACCAAAATTCGGCCATCGTGCGCGACGTGCATACCGAGCGGCCTTCCCTCGGTGTCGGCGACGACGTCGGGGCGGCCCTCGGATAGCCGCACAATGCGCCCGTCCTCCAGCCCCGTCCACAATCGGCCGGCGGCGTCGACGACGACATCTTCGGGTCCGTTGCCGGGCAGGGGGACCACCGTGACACTCGGTGCCGGCATGGCCGGTAACGGGTCGATCGGCGGTGGTTGCCACCGGACCGGGTGAATGCGTGCCTTTGCCACGGCTAGAACCGTTCCGAGATCGGAGTCAGCACGCTGCGCAGGATCGTTTCGATCGCGTCGAACTCGGCCGGGCCGCTGATCAGCGCCGGCGCCAGCTGGATCACGGCGTCGCCGCGTTCATCGGTGCGGCAGTACAGTCCCGCTTCGAACAGCGCCGACCCGACCTCGGCCAGCAGCTTGGCGCGCTCCTCGTTGCTGAACCGCTGTTTCGTCGCCTGGTCCCTGACCAGTTCGATGCCGAAGAAGAAGCCCTCGCCGCGGACATCGCCGACGATGGGCAGGTCGTAGAGCTTCTCCAGGGTCGCCCGCAGTGCGGGGGACTGCTGCTTGACGTGGTCGGTGAGACCCTCGCGCTCGAAGATCTCCAGATTCGCCAGCCCGACGGCCGCGGAGACCGGGTGACCGCCGAATGTGTAGCCGTGCCGGAACGTCGTCTTGCCGTCATTGAACGGCTCGAAAACGCGGTCACTGGCGATGGTCGCACCCAGCGGCGAGTAGCCCGACGTCATGCCTTTGGCGCAGGTGATCATGTCCGGTACGTAGCCGAAGTCATCGCAGGCGAAGATCGACCCGATCCGCCCGAACGCGCAGATCACCTCGTCGGAGACCAACAGCACGTCGTATTCGTCGCAGATCTCGCGGACCCGCTCGAAGTAACCGGGCGGCGGCGGGTACGAACCGCCGGCGTTCTGCACCGGTTCCAGGAAGACCGCCGCGACGGTGTCGGGCCCCTCGAATTCGATGGCCTCGGCGATCCGGTCCGCAGCCCACCGGCCGAAGGCCTTGATGTCGGTGTCCAACGGTTCGGGCGCGCGATAGAAGTTGGTGTTCGGCACCCGGAACCCGCCCGGCGCCAACGGCTCGAAGGCTTCCTTGTACTTCGGCAGGCCGGTGATCGCCAGCGCGCCCTGGGTGGTGCCGTGGTAGGCGATGGCCCGCGAAATCACCTTGTACTTATTGGGTTTACCGGTCAGCTTGAAGTACTGCTTGGCCATCTTCCACGCGGTCTCGACCGCTTCGGTGCCACCGTTGGTGAAGAACACCCGGTTCAAGTCGCCCGGCGCGTAGTGGGCCAGGCGTTCGGACAGTTCGATCGCCGGCGGGGTGGTGTTGCCCCACAGCGGGAAGAACGCCAGCTGCTCGGCCTGCCGGGCCGCGGCCTCGGCGAGTTCGGTGCGGCCGTAGCCGACCTGCACCACGAACAGACCCGACAGCGCGTCGAGGTAGCTCTTGCCGCGGTCGTCGTAGATGGTGACGCCGTCACCGCGGGTGATGACGGGCGGCGTTATGCCATTGCCGTGCTGGGCGAAGTGCAGCCAAAGATTTCTGGACATCGTGTTCGCGAGCCTAGCGGTCCGGGGGAATACTGCACTGAGAGTGGGCAAGCGCAGGACCGGGGGCGATCCGATGAACGATCACACACGCCGCTATCGGCGGCTGCTCGGTCAGGGCGGCATGGGCCGGGTGTGGCGTGCCTTCGGCACCGCCACCGAGCGCGCCGTCGCGGTCACGATGCTGGCCGGGCACATGTCCGACGGCGAGAGCTCTCTCCACTGGATTCGTCGTCAGCGACGCCACCGCAGCGGCTCATGACATCCACCCAGGTCGACGAATTCGAATCGCTACGGCCCCACCTGATGTCGGTGGCCTACCGGTTGACCGGCACCGTTGCCGACGCCGAGGACATCGTTCAGGAAGCCTGGCTGCGGTGGCACACCCAGGACAGCGTGATCGGGGACCTGCGGGCCTGGTTGACGACGGTGGTGAGCCGGCTGGGGCTGGACAAGTTGCGCTCGGCCTCGCACCGGCGCGAAACCTATACGGGCAACTGGCTGCCCGAGCCGGTGGTCACCGGTTTCGACCCGGCAGATCCGCTGTCGGCGGTGGTCTCGGCCGAGGATGCCCGCTTCGCCGCGATGGTGGTGCTGGAAAAGCTCAACCCCGATCAGCGAGTGGCCTTCGTGCTGCACGACGGTTTCGCGGTGCCGTTCGCCGACGTGGCCGACGTGCTGGGCACCACCGAAGCCGCGGCCCGCCAACTGGCGTCGCGGGCCCGCAGAGCGGTCGCGGCCGCGCCGCCGCCGAAGCCGGATCCCGGGCACGCCGAGGTGGTCGGCAAGCTGATGGCGGCGATGGCGGCCGGCGATCTGGAGGCCGTGGTCGCGCTGCTGCACCCCGACGTCACCTTCACCGGCGACTCGAATGGCAAGGCGCCCACCGCAGTTCAGATCATCCGGGGTGCGGACAAGGTGGTCCGGTTCATGCTCGGGCTGGCCGGCCGGTACGGCGACGCGTTCTACACCGCCAATCACCTGGCTCTGGTCAACGGCGAATTAGGTTCGTACACAACGGGTTTCCCTGCCGCTGAGGGACGCCGCGAGATGGCGCCGCGGATCACCGCGATGACGGTGCGCGACGGCAAGGTGGTCGCCCTGTGGGACATCGCCAACCCCGACAAGTTCACCGGATCCCCGTTGCGCCGGTGATGACTAAAGGACGATCCCGGTGGCCGGGCCGAGGATGATCTGCTGGCCGCCGGGCGCCACGTAGGGGCCGGTGGGCCCGTAGATGCCGTACTCTGCGGGATCGGTGCTCGGGCCGAAACCGTTGTAGATGTCGTTGATCCAGCCGCCGGCCAGGGTGTGGACCGCCGCGGTCGCACCGGGCGGGGAGAACCCGGTGAGCAGTTGGGCGGCGAAGTCGACCAGCGGGTTGCCGCCCAGCATGGAGTCGACGTGTGAGCCGCCGACGATCTCGACGCCGCTGAACTGCCCCGGATAGAGGCTCACCAGGGTATCGGTGGTGGCGCCGTAGGCATTCCACGGCTGCGGCGGCGCAACCACCGCATACAGCGGAATGCCGGCGGTCTGCAACGTGGTCGCCGCGTCGGCGAACGCCGCGTTGTTACTCGCGACGCCGTCGAACATCACCACGCCCTGCAGGTTGTTGGTGCCGCTGCCGAGGGCCGAGAGGTAGTTGCTGGCCGCCATGGTGGCCAGGCCACCGCCGGCGGAGTGTCCGGTGAGGATGAACTGCTGCGGCAGCGTGCCCAGGTAGCCGGCCTGGTGCGCGGCGGTGTTCAGCGCCGGCTGGCCGCCCAGGAACAGCGAGCCCACCCCCTGCTGCATCTGCGGGCTGTTCAGGTACACACCCAGGGGCAGTGGGATCGACGGGATGGTGGGTGTGACCACGACGCTGTTGGTCTGCTGTGCGAGGTTCATGGCCAACGGCTGATAGAACCAGCCGATCGCGGCGAAACCGTGCTGCAGGTAGACGGTGCCGGTGGGGGTCACCGCGCCGCTCGCCTGGGTCGGGAAGTACCAGAACGCCGGCGCCGGGTAGTTGAACTGGGGAACCGTGAGCCCCAGGAAGGAACTCGGGCCGACCGGGATCTGCAGGAACGAGAACCCGATCCTGACCCCGCTCACCCCGTTGGTCCCGGAAACGGCGACCGTGGCGGGGAAGTTCAGCACCCCGCCCAGGCCGACCGCGTTGGTTCCCCAGTTGAGCAACGCGCCCAGCGTCGCGGTGTTCACGCCGATGCTGGCGCCGAACAACGGGCGCCCGATCAGCAACTCGATGGGTGCGAAGAACCCGGCCTGCTGCAGCGCGGCCAGCAGCGGCAACACATTGGCGGCCTCGGCGGCAGCGTAGGCGGCCGACGCTTCGCTCAACGCCCGTGCGAATTGCGTCTGCCACAGGGTGGTCTGGGCGCTGAGCACCTGGAACTCCTGGGCGTGGCTGCCGAAGAGACTCGCGATGGCCGCTGACACCTCGTCACCGGCCGCCGCGAGCACGTCCGTCGTCAATGGCGCCGCGGCAGCGGCTGCCTCCCGGAGGGCGTTTCCGATCCCGGTCAGCTCACCGGCAGCTGCGGCCAGCGCCTCCGGCGCTGCGATCAACGACATTGTCGAATCGTAGGCAGGTCAGGCCCGATTCGACCGAATTTCCGCCGAGTCGGCCCACGGCACCCGGCAGGAGTCCCCCGAACTGAAACCCTGCTCGGTGATGCCCAGCGCCGAGTACATCCGGGCGCGCATGTTCTCGATGCCGATCTGGTAGGTCAGCTCGATCACGCCGGCGTCGCCGAAGCGGGCCCGCAGATCCTCGACCTGCTCGTCGGTCACCGCATGCGGGTCGGTGGTCATCGCGTCGGCGTAGGCGATGGCCGCGCGTTCGTCGTCGCTGAAGGCCGGCGAGGTGGCGTAACGGTCGATGTCTTTGAGCCGCTCGATGTCCAGGCCGTCCAGCCGCTGCAGCATCGACCCGAAGTCGACGCACCACGAGCAGCCGACGGTGCGGGCGGTCCAGAAGACCGCCAGTTCGCGCACGCTGGCCGGCAGCGTCCGCGACGCGCTCTGCAGCAGGGTCTCGTGCACGGCATTGGCGACCAGCAGGCGCGGATGGTGCGCGGCGACCGTGAACGGCTCGGGAACCTCGCCGAACCGCCGTTTGGCGACCCGGTACATGGCGCGGACGAGCAGGCCGGCGCGCTTGGGGGGCAGGGGCTGGATGCGGGTTTTCTGTGTCATACCGATCAGACGAGGCAGGTCGGAAGGATGTGACACCTTCGGCGCAAGAAAATTCCAAGGATCCGACAAGAATGCTCCAAGGGTTCCGGCCGAGTCTTGCCCGATGGAACTCACAACCTCGTCGTACTGGGACATCGTCGAAGCGTCCCTGCTGACCGACCTGGAGGAGCTGGCGCACACCGAGGTGCTGGTCGCCGACTCGCGGCTGGACCAGTCGGGCGTGCGTGCCGCCGTGGACGCGGTCTTCGACGCCAACCCCACCCTGGGTGCGGTGTTCGAGCCGAGCATGGAGCGCTGGCTGGCCCGGCCGGGCGGTGGCTGGAGTTGGGCGGTCGAGCCGCCGGGGGTCTTGGTGGACGAGGTGATTGCGCGGCAACGTGCCGGTTACGACAAGCGCACCGGCCGACTGTTCGCGGTGTCGCTGCTGCCCGGTTCGCCGGAGCGGTTGGTGCTCACCGCCAGCAGGCTGTGCGTGGACGAGGCGTTGTGGCAGAGCGTGGTCGATGCGCTGGTGACCGGGTACGTGGGCGCTACCCTCACGCCCGACATCACCTTTCGGGCTAAAAGTCGCGCCGCACGCTCATGGGCGTGGTGGCGGGCAGATCGCCGCCCGCGATCACCGCTCGCGCTAGCGGGGTGAGTGCTTCGAACAAGGCCCGCAGTTCGTCGTCGTCGAGACCGTCGAACACATGCAAAGCCATTGTGTCCGTGACGGTTTCGATCTGATCCCGGAACTGACGACCGGCCTGGGTCAACGCTCCGTCGGCGTCGATGAGACCGCGGGCGGCGAGGCTGCGCCGGCAGGCGTCCCACTCCTGATCGTCGTAGTGACGAGCGCGCTTCATGTAGTCGGCGGGCACCTGCCCGGCGGCGGTGTGCAGCACGTTGGACTCCCGTCCGGAGATGCCCGCCGCGGCCAGCACCGCCACGTGCCCGTCGCCGCGGTGTTCACGCAGCAGCGTCACCGCATGCCAGAGTGCGGCCACCGGATCGGACGGCACCGGCAGCGCGACGTTGGCCGCGAACAGCGGGCGGGCGTCCACCGGGGCGCGCTGCGCCGCGCGGATCGCCAATTCCGCTGCAGTGCGGACGTTTTCGTCGTCGAGAAGGCCCACCCGGTGCAGGGCGGCGACCGTCGACTGCTGACGTACGCGCAACGCGGCGTCCGGCCCGGCGATATCCCACGCCGCCGGAAGGGCTTTGGCCACCCGCGCAGGCGCGAAGTTGTAGAACACCGCCGTCACGACCTGTGGCGCCACCACACCCAGCGGTGCCGACCGGGCGGCGAAGTACCCCATCCAGAACCCGCGGTAACCGAGGTCGTCCAACCCTGCGCGCACCTCGGGCGCGAAGTACGTCACGGCGTGGATGGGTTCGAAGCGGTCGTAGAACTGTCGGGCCAACTCGGTGGTGCGTTGCATGCTTGCAGCTTCCTTGATGCCGTTAGGCTGCGCTAGTGGCGGATGGGGAGGCCTTCGGGCGGTATCGGCTGCTCGAGGAGCTCCGTTGGGCCGGGGCCGGGACCGTATACCGGGCTCGGGACACCATGATGACGCGCGACGTGGCCCTCAAAGTGCTTCCCGCGGAGTCCGCCGACGATCCCGAATATCGGGAGCGGTTCCGCTCCGAGGTTTCCATCGCGGCCCAGCTGAACAATCCGAACGTCATCCCGGTCTATGAAGCCGGCGAGATCGACGGTCGCCTCTACCTGGTGATGCCCATCCTGGACGGCATCGATGCGCGCAGTCTGCTGGACCGCGACGGCGCGATGAGCCCGGCACTGGCGGTGCGGGTGATCGAGCAGGCTGCGGTGGCGCTGGAATCCGCGCACCGATCCGGGCTGGTGCACGGTGACGTGAAGCCGTCGAATCTGTTCGTCGTGGGCGGCGAATTCGTGTATCTGATCGACTTCGGGGCCCACGCGGCCGGCGCCGCCGTGGATAGCGGAAGCTGGCCGTATCTGGCCCCGGAGCGACTGCGGTCCCAGACCAGTGCCCCCGGAGCCGCCGGCGACATCTACTCCCTCGCCGGTGTGTTGCACGAATGCCTGACCGGACAGCAGGCCGTGCGCGGCGACAGCTTGGAGGAGATCGCCGCCGCGCATCTGCACGGCGCGCCGCCGAAGCCGTGTGACATCGACCCGTCGATCCCGGTCGGTTTCGATGACGTGGTCGCCCGCGGCATGGCGAAGAACCCCGATGACCGTTACCAGTCCGCACGCGAATTCGCCCGTGCCGCAAGAGCTGCGCTCACGCCTGCCGGGGGTGCGTCGGCGGTCTCGGCCGACCAACGCGAGTTCGGCCGCTATCACCTGCTGCAAGTCCTCGGCGCGGGCGGGATGGGTGCGGTGTACCGGGCTCGCGACACCGAACTGCACCGGGACGTCGCCGTCAAACTGCTGCAGCCGGGTCTGGCCGTCGAGCCGGGCTATGAGGAGCGATTTCGCCGGGAGGCGTACGCCGCCGGCCGGCTGGCCAGTCCGAACATCATCCCGATCTACGAGGCCGGCGAAGTCGACGGCCGGCTGTATCTGGTGATGCCGATCATCAACGGCGTCGACGTGCACACCGTGTTGCAGCGGGACGGGGCCATGGACCCGGACCGGGCGGTGCGGGTGATCGAGCAGGTCGCGGGCGCGTTGGAAGTGGCGCACAAGTCCGGGTTGGTGCACCGCGACGTCAAGCCGTCGAACCTGTTGATGGTCGACGAAGACTTTGTGTACCTGATCGACTTCGGGCTCGTCCACGACTCCTCGGCCGCCCGTCTGACGGTGACCAACATCGCGCCGGGGACCCCGGCCTATATGGCGCCGGAGCGCTTCACCAGCGGGTCGATCACCGACGCCCGGGCCGACGTGTATTCGCTGGCCTGTGTGCTCTACGAGTGTCTAACCGGTCAACTGCCGTTCGCCGGCGACAGTATCGGGCAGCTGGTGGGCGCGCATCTGTCCACCGATCCGCCCCGGCCGAGCAGCTGCAACCCTGCCCTCGCCGGGTTCGACAACGTGATCGCGCGCGGCATGGCCAAGGATCCCGATTCCCGCTACCAGTCGGCCAGCGAGCTCGCTGTCGCCGCCCGCAAAGCCCTCACCGACCCCGGCGAACCAACGCCGGCACCGATCGACGACCCGGTACTGGACGCCACGATGCTGGCGGCACCGCAACCGCGACGCAACCGTCGCCGTGTTGTCGCCGCCGCGGCCGCCCTGCTGGTCGTCGCGTGCGGCGCGGCATTCTTGGTGACCCACAACAGATCTCGTCCCACCCAGTCGGCGGCGCAGACGGTACTGCCGTTCAGTGACCTGGACGGGCCGCTGGGGATCACCGTCGACGCGAAGGGCACCGTCTACGTCACCGACACCGGCCACAACCGCGTCGTGCAGCTGGCGACCGGCTCGACCGAACAGACCGTTGCGCCGTTCTCCGGGTTGGACCACCCCACCGACATCGCGGTCGACAGCCAAGGCACCGTCGTGGTGGGCGAGAACCGCCGAGTGCTGCAGCTGACCGCGGGATCGACCGATCAGACCGTCCTGCCGTTCGCCGGCCTGGCCGAACCCAGTGGCGTCGCGATCTCCACCCGCGGTCCAGACCTTGCCGTCTACGTCGTCGACTCCCGGCTCAACAAGGTGCTGACGCTGCGCGGGCCGGCCGTGGACCAGACTGAGTTGCCCTTCACCGGCTTGAACCATCCCTCGGCGGTGGCGCTGGACGGCAACGGGACACTCTTCATCGTCGACCGGAACAACGAGCGGGTGATCAAACTACCCGCCACCGCGACGGTCGCCACCGTGCTGTCCTACGCGGTCGGTCGGCCGGAATACATCGCCGTCGATGCCGACGACGACCTGTACGTCACCGACACCCGCCACAACAGTGTGTTGAAGCTGGTCAAGGCCTCCAACACGATGATCACGCTGCCGTTCCAGGGACTGAGCAATCCGCAGGGCGTCGCAGTCGATGCCGCCGGGAATGTCTACGTCGTCGATTCCGGCAACAACCGGGTGCTGAAACTGCCGCCGAGCTGACTCAGCGCGTGAACATCACGGCGCGTTTGACTTCCTGGATCGCCTTGGTCACCTCGATGCCCCGCGGGCAGCACTCGGTGCAGTTGAACGTGGTGCGACAACGCCACACCCCGTCGACCTCGTTGAGGATGTCCAGGCGTTCGGCGGCCGCCTCGTCGCGACTGTCGAAGATGAACCGGTGCGCGTTGACGATGGCCGCCGGCCCGAAGTAGCTGCCTTCGTTCCAGAACACCGGGCAGCTGGTGGTGCAGCAGGCGCACAGGATGCACTTGGTGGTGTCGTCGTAGCGGGCGCGGTCGGTTGGGCTCTGAATACGTTCGCGCGTAGGGGGATTGCCGCTGGTGATCAGGTACGGCTTGATTGCGCGGTAGGCCTCGAAGAACGGTTCCATGTCGACCACGAGGTCTTTTTCCACCGGCAGCCCGCGGATCGGTTCGACGGTGATGGTGAGTTTCTTGCCGGGCTTCTTGGGCAGCAGATCGCGCATCAGCACCTTGCAGGCCAACCGGTTGACGCCGTTGATCCGCATCGCGTCCGAGCCGCACACCCCGTGCGCGCACGACCTGCGGAACGTCAACGTCCCGTCCAGGTAGCCCTTGATGTACAGCAGCAGGTTCAGCAGCCGGTCGCTGGGCAGACACGGCACCCGGAAGCTCTGCCAGCCACCGGTGGCCGCGAACTTCTCCGGGTCGTCCGGGTTGAACCGGGCGATCTTCAGCGTCACCATCACCGCGCCGTCCGGGACCGGCGGCAGCGGGGGTTCGAGCGTGTGGACCTCTGGCTCGGCAGTCATCAGTACTTCCGCTCCTTCGGCTCATACCGGGTCTGCACCACCGGCTTGAAGTCCAGCCGGATGTCGCTGATCAGGTCGGCACCTTCTTTGTAGGCCATGGTGTGGCGCATGTAGTTGACGTCGTCGCGGTTGGGGTAGTCCTCGCGGGCGTGCCCGCCGCGCGACTCCTTGCGGTTCAGCGCACCCACCACGGTGACCTCGGCGAGCTCCAGCAGAAAGCCGAGCTCGATAGCCTCCAGCAGGTCGCTGTTGAACCGTTTCCCCTTGTCTTGCACGGTGATTCGGGAGTACCGCCCTTTGAGCGCATGGATGTCGGTGAGTGCCTGCTTGAGCGTTTCCTCGGTGCGGAACACCGCGGCGTTGTTGTCCATGGTCTGTTGCAGGGCACCGCGGATGTCGGCGACCCGCTCGTTGCCGTGCTCGGAGAGGATGTCGGCGACCCAGCCCTGCACCATCGCCGCGGGTTCGGGCGGCATGTCGGAGAAGTCATGCCCCCGCGCGTACGCGGCGGCGGCCAGGCCCGCGCGGCGCCCGAAGACGTTGATGTCCAGCAGCGAATTGGTGCCCAGCCGGTTGGCGCCGTGCACCGAGACGCACGCGCACTCGCCGGCCGCGAACAGTCCGGGCACGGTGTTGGTGTTGTCACGCAGCACCTGGCCGGTGACCGTGGTCGGGATGCCACCCATCACGTAGTGACAGGTCGGGTAGACCGGGACCAGTTCGTGCACCGGGTCCACACCCAGGTAGGTGCGGGCGAACTCGGTGATGTCGGGCAGCTTGGCTTCCAGCACCTCCTCGCCGAGGTGACGGACGTCGATGTAGACGTAGTCCTTGTGCGGGCCGGCGCCCCGGCCTTCCAGCACCTCGAGCACCATCGACCGGGCGACGATGTCGCGCGGCGCCAGGTCGACGATGGTCGGGGCGTAGCGCTCCATGAAGCGTTCGCCCTCCCCGTTGAGCAACCGGCCGCCCTCGCCGCGCACCGCCTCGGAGATCAGGATGCCCAGACCGGCCAGGCCGGTCGGATGGAACTGGTGAAATTCCATGTCCTCCAACGGGAGTCCCTTGCGGAACACGATCCCGATGCCGTCCCCGGTCAGCGTGTGCGCATTGGAGGTGGTCTTGTACATCCGGCCGGATCCGCCGGTCGCCAGCACGACCGCCTTGGCGTGGAAGACGTGGATCTCACCGGTGGCCAGTTCGTAGGCCACCACCCCGGTGGCGACCGGCCCGGTGGGGGTCTGGGTGAGCACCAGGTCCAATGCGTAGAACTCGTTGAAGAACTGCACATCGTGCTTGACGCAGTTCTGGTACAGCGTCTGCAGGATCATGTGGCCGGTGCGGTCGGCGGCGTAACAGGCCCGCCGGACCGGGGCCTTGCCGTGGTCGCGGGTGTGCCCACCGAACCGGCGCTGGTCGATGCGGCCCTCCGGGGTGCGGTTGAACGGCATCCCCATCTTCTCCAGGTCCAGCACCGCGTCGATGGCTTCTTTGCACATGATCTCCACGGCGTCCTGGTCGGCGAGGTAGTCGCCGCCCTTGACGGTGTCGAAGGTGTGCCACTCCCAGTTGTCCTCTTCGACGTTGGCCAGCGCGGCGCACATGCCGCCCTGGGCGGCGCCGGTGTGGCTGCGGGTGGGGTAGAGCTTGGTCAGCACTGCGGTGCGGACGCGGGGGCCGGCCTCCACCGCGGCCCGCATCCCGGCTCCGCCCGCCCCGACGATCACCACGTCGTATCGGTGTTGCTGGATCAAGGCGCCCCTCTCAGGAGATGTTCGGGTTGAAGGTCACGATCACGTAGGTGCCCAGCACCAACGTGAACCCCATCGACAGCAGCAGGATGCTGTTCAGCCAGAAGCGGGTGACGTCCTTGCGGGTGTAGTCGTCGATGATGTTGCGCAGACCGTTGCCGCCGTGCAGTTGCGCCAGCCACAACAGGGCCAGATCCCAGAACTGCCAGAACGGCGACGCCCAGCGCTGGGCGACGAAGTTGAAGTCGATGCGGTAAACACCGTCGTCCCACATCAGCATGATGAACAGATGCCCGATCGCCAGGAGCACCAGCGCGATCCCGGAGAACCGCATGAACAGCCAGGCGAATTTCTCGAAGTTGGGGATGCCGGCGCGACGCCGCGGCGAGCGCGGGTTGTCCAGGCTGGCCGGCCGGTCGTAGCTGCGTTGCCGCACCGGGGCGACCTGGCCCGGGCCGAGCTGCAGATCGGGTGTGCTCATCGCAGGTGATCCCAGGCGTGAATGCCGATGACCACCCCGGCCATCACGAACGGCACCAGGAACCCCACGGCGACGATCCACAGCATGGTGCGCTGGTGGCGCGGACCTTCGGCCCAGAAGTCGATCAGGATGATCCGGATCCCGTTGAGCGCGTGGAAGAGCACCGCCGCCACCAGACCGAATTCCATCAGCCCGACGATCGGGGTCTTGTAGGTCGACAAGACCTCGTTGTAGGTCTGCGGGCTCACCCGGAGCACGGCGGCGTCCAGCACGTGCACGAACAGGAAGAAGAAGATCGTGGCGCCGCTGATGCGGTGCAACACCCACGCCCACATGCCGGGGTCGCCCCGGTACAGGGTCCGCGGCGGCCTTCGTTTGCGAGAGGATCCCAGCGGTGCCGGGTCCGCGGTCGTCGTCGTCTGAATCACCCGCCTTCGAAAGAGGCCTGGAAGCGGCCCGGGAAAAGCCTTGCAGAACCGCTACCAAACATAACGCCGCGAGGTGGCCCGTAGTCCCGAACCATCCGATCAGAATCGCATGTTGTTTTCAGGTTAGGGTGGCTTTACCTGAAGGCAGTCATTGGTTGAGCGGGGTTGCGCAGTGCCTGGCATTGATTGGAACGTGTTGCGGGACAAAGCAATCGGTGCGGCCGCGCTGGCGTACGCCCCGTACTCGGGGTTCCCGGTGGGCGCGGCGGCGCTGGTGGACGACGGCCGGGTGGTCACCGGTTGCAATGTGGAGAATGTCTCATATGGCCTTGGTCTCTGCGCGGAATGCGGGCTGGTGTGCGCGCTGCACGCCACCGGTGGGGGCCGACTGATCGCGCTGGCCTGCGTCGACGGGCGCGGTGCGCCGCTGATGCCGTGCGGGCGCTGTCGCCAGGTGTTGCTCGAACACGGCGGTCCGCAACTGCTGATCGACCACCCGCGTGGGCCGCGACGCCTGGCGGAGCTGCTCCCGGACGCGTTCGGTCCCGACGATCTGGGTCGGGAATCGTCTTGACAGACTTCGCATTTGACGCACCGACGGTGATCCGCACCAAGCGGGACGGCGGCCGGCTCTCCGGGGCCGCGATCGACTGGGTGATCGACGCCTACACCGGCGGCCGGGTGGCCCCCGAACAGATGTCGGCGTTGTTAATGGCGATCTTCCTGCGCGGCATGGACCGCGGCGAGATCACCGATTGGACGGCGGCGATGCTGGCGTCGGGCCCACGGCTGGATTTCACCGAGCTGGGCCGGGTGACTGTGGACAAGCATTCCAGCGGCGGTGTCGGCGACAAGATCACGCTGCCGCTGGTGCCCGTCGTCGTCGCCTGTGGCGGCACGGTGCCGCAGGCGGCCGGACGTGGGTTGGGCCACACCGGCGGCACCCTGGACAAACTGGAATCCATCCCCGGGTTCACCGCGGACCTGTCCGGTCAGCGGGTGCGCGAACAGCTGCGCGACGTCGGCGCCGCCATCTTCGCCGCCGGTGAACTGGCGCCGGCGGATGCCAAGCTGTACGCGCTGCGCGACGTCACCGGGACCGTCGAATCCCTGCCGTTGATCGCCAGTTCGGTGATGAGCAAGAAACTGGCCGAGGGTGCCGGCGCGCTGGTGCTGGACGTCAAGGTCGGTTCCGGGGCTTTCCTGAAGACCGAGGCGGAGTCCCGCGAGCTGGCGCACACCATGGTCGAGCTGGGGCTCGCGCACGGCGTCCCCACCCGCGCGCTGCTCACCGACATGCAGTGCCCGCTGGGGCTGACCGTCGGCAACGCGCTGGAGGTGCAGGAGTCGCTGGAGGTGCTGGCCGGTGGCGGGCCGCCCGACGTGGTGGAACTGACCGTGCGGCTGGCCGCCGAGATGCTGGAGCTGGCCGGCCTGGACGGCCGCGATCCCGCACAGACCTTGCGCGACGGGACCGCGATGGACAGCTTCCGTCGGCTGGTCGCCGCGCAGGGCGGAGATTTGGCGAAACCGTTGCCGGTTGGTGGGCATTCGGAAACCGTCGCAGCCACCCGGGGCGGCACAATGGGCGACATTGACGCGATGGCGGTGGGGTTGGCGGCGTGGCGGCTCGGCGCGGGCAGGTCCCGGCCGGGTGCGCAGGTACAGCATGGCGCCGGGATCCGGATCCATCGCCGCCCGGGCGATCCGGTGGCTGCCGGCGAGACGTTGTTCACCCTGCACACCGAGACGCCCGGGCGGCTCGGTCCGGCGCTGGCCGAACTCGACGGCGCCTGGCACGTGGCCGACCACCCGCCCGAGCGCAGGCCATTGATTATCGATCGGATCACACCATGAACCTGGACCTGGAACAGATCCGCACGGCGCCCAAGGCGCTGCTGCACGATCACCTCGACGGCGGGCTGCGGCCGGCCACGGTGCTGGAGATCGCCGCTGAGATCGGCTACGACGGGCTGCCGGCCACCGACGCCGACGCGCTGGCGACGTGGTTTCGCACCCAGTCGCACAGCGGCTCGTTGGAGCGTTATCTGGAACCGTTCTCGCACACCGTGGCGGTGATGCAGACGCCCGACGCGCTGTATCGCGTGGCCCACGAATGCGTGGAAGATCTGGCCGCGGACTCGGTGGTGTACGCCGAGGTCCGGTTCGCCCCCGAGCTGCACATCAACCGCGGCCTGTCCTTCGACCAGGTGGTGGACGCGGTGCTGGAGGGCTTCGCGGCCGGCGAAAAAGCATGTGCCGCAACTGGTCACGGTATCAAGGTGCGCTGCCTGGTGACCGCGATGCGGCACGCCGCCATGTCCCGCGAGATCGCCGAGCTGGCGATCCGGTTCCGGGACAAGGGCGTAGTCGGATTCGACATCGCCGGAGCCGAGGCCGGCCACCCGCCGACCAGGCACCTGGATGCGTTCGAATACATGCGGGATAACAACGCGCGCTTCACAATCCACGCGGGGGAGGCATTCGGCCTGCCGTCCATCCATGAGGCGATCGCGTTCTGCGGCGCCGACCGGCTCGGTCACGGCGTGCGCATCGTCGACGACATCGAAATCGTCGATGGTGCGGTCAGGCTGGGTCGGCTGGCATCACTGTTGCGGGACAAGCGGATTCCGTTCGAGATGTGCCCCAGTTCCAACGTGCAGACCGGTGCGGTCGCCAGCATTGCCGAGCACCCGTTCGACCTGCTGGCCCGCAGCCGTTTCCGGGTGACCGTCAATACCGACAACCGGTTGATGAGCGACACCACGATGAGCGAGGAGATGTTCCGTCTGGTCGAGGCGTTCGGCTACGGCTGGAGCGATCTGCAGCGCTTCACCATCAATGCGATGAAATCCGCCTTCATCCCGTTCGACGAGCGGCTGGCCATCATCGATGACGTGATCAAGCCGCAGTACGCGGTGCTGATCGGCTGAATACGATCAATGGTGTGCAGCTGCCCGAGCGTGTTCGCGTCGACGAGGCGTCGACGTTCACCCTGCCCGACGGACGCAGCTTGGCCTATCTCGAGTACGGCGACACCGCGGGTTATCCCGCGTTCTACTTTCACGGCACCCCGAGTTGCCGGTTAGAGGGCGCCTTTGCCGACGGCGCCGCGCGCCGGCACGGCATCCGGCTGATCGCGGTGGACCGGCCCGGGTTCGGGCAGTCGACCTTGCAGCGTGGGCGCCGGTTCCGGGACTGGCCGGCCGACGTGTGTGCCCTGGCCGACGGGCTCGGACTGGGCGAGTTCGGCGTCGTCGGGCATTCCGGTGCCGGGCCGCACCTGTTCGCGTGCGGGGCGCTGATCCCGCCGGCGCGGCTGAAGTTCGTGGGAGCGCTGGCACCGTGGGGTCCGCTGGTGACACCGCGCATCCGGGCCAGTCTCAGTCGCACCGACACGCTCTATTTCCGTGCCGCACAACGCGGTACCTGGATCTTCAACGCCGCGTATGTGCCGCTGGGCTGGTGTGCGCAATTCGCGTCGGGCCTGTTCGGCCGGCTGGTGACACTGTCACTGCCCGACATCGACCGGGACCACATGCGCGACGAGCTCTTCCTGCGGCACTTCGGCGCCGTCCAGCGTGAAGCGTTCCGGCAGGGCGGCCGGGGCGCCGCGTACGAGTCGTTTCTGATCTACCGGCCGTGGGGGTTCGAGGTCAGTCAGGTCGCGGTGCCGACGCATATCTGGCAGGGCGACGAGGACTCCTTCATCCCGCGGGCGATCGGCGAATATCTCGAGGACGCGATCCCCGAGGTGGATCTGCACTGGGCCCCCGGCAACGGTCATTTCGCACTCAAATACTGGGACGACATCCTGGCGGCGTGCGTCGCCGGTCTAGATCCCCAGTAGCGACCCCAGGTAGGCGAAGGGCAGATAGATCGCGAGCGCGGCGTAGATCGGGATCAGCATCAGGAACAACACGTAGTAGAGAGCGGCCGCGAGCTGGAAAAACAGCGACGTCACGTCGCCGATGATCGAGGTCACGACGTCGGTCAGCGTGGCGGCGGGCAGCGGCTGCAGCGATGCCGCGTTGGCCGACTCGGCGCCCGCGTAGGCGCCGGCTGCCGCCCCGAGCTGCTGCACGAACTTCTCGTGATAGGCGGCAACCTGCCCGGCCACGCTCTGATAATCCCGGCCGAATTCGGCGAACAGTTGCGCGACGGCGCCGGACACTTCGTCGGCGGCCGAGGGAACAATGCCCTGGGTGGGCGCCGCGGCGGTGAGGTGCGCTGCGCGCAGCGCCGAGTCGATGGCCGCCAGATCGGTCGCAGCCTGCGCGATGAGCTCCGGCGCCGCAACCACCACGTCAGCCATACCGGTCTCGTCCTATTCGCGCCGCAGCCGCGAATCCACGAAGGACTCCAGCTTTTCCCAGCCCCGCACCGCCGCGGCGTACGGTCCGGCGGGTTTGCTCACCGAGTCCGGCTCCAGCACGTAGGCGATCAGCTTGCCCAGCGGCTTGTTCGTCTCCAGCGCTTTGTCGACGGTGCTCTCCTCGGAATAGTCCCCGATGTCGCGCAGCAGCTCGACGGCGAGGTCGAGCTGTTCGCGGTCCACCGCTTCCGGTCCGTCGGTGAAGTCGTCGGCCAGTCCGCTGAGCACGTAGACGTTCTCGTCGGTGATGTCGACTTTCAGCGAGCCGTCGGTGGCGGCGGTCCGGATGTCGTCGTAGGTGCTCAGGTCCGACAGGTCGTGATCGTGCTCGTCGGCGAGGTAGCGCGCCAGCGCCCGCTCGGAGCCGAACACGCTGATCCGGCCGTTGCGGCCCAGGAAGATCGGCCGGTCGTCCAGATAACAGCGCAGGGTATAGAAGGTGCCCGAGCTGGTCATGATCTGGATCGGGTCGATGCCGACCTGCGTCCAGAAGTCGTCGGTGCCACCGAGCACCACGGTGTCGCCTTCGGCGCGGCCTTCTTCTTCTTCGTCGTCGTCGTCTTCTTCGGCTTCGTCTTCGTCTTCGTCGGCCGCAGCCTCGTCGGCCTCGTCTTCCGGCTCGGCGGCCTCGTCGGCGTCCTCCGTGACGGCCGGCTCTTCGTCTTCTTCGATCTCCTCGTCGAGTTCTGCAGCCGCCTTGGCCGAGAGGTCCTCGTCGACCTCGGGGACGGTGGCGATGTCGTCGACGGCCTCGAGCACGTCGTCCCAGCTACGTGCGATCACCTCTGCGATCGTGTTCCACCGCTTCTGACCGGCTTTCCCGGCGAAGTGGTCGATGCCGCCTGAGACCGTGCCCAGCATCGGGTTGCCGTTGAAGAACTTCGAGATCGCCGGCAACTCGCAGACCGACCCGATGGACGAGACGATGGCCAACGCTCCGGCCAGCGCCGTCACCGATTTCTCGGTCGGTTTCTCGGCGACCAGCTCCTCGACCGCCACCAGGTCGAACTGGTTGTCCTCGGCGGGTTCCAGCTTCTGGGCGTGCGCCTCGGTGACGCTCTGCCAGCCCGGGTGGTCGGTCAGGTCGTTGTCGGCGTCGCTGCGCACGAAAGCGACCAGGTCGGCGACGCTCTCGAAAACGTACAGGTCGTCGTCCTTGCCCAGAAACGCTTCCCACTCGTCCCCGGAGTCGCGCCAGCGGGGCGCCCACAGCGTGTAACGGTCCCCCTCGGACAGGCTCAGGCGGATGGGCACGAGGTCAGCAGCCATGCGGCACACAATAGCGACCCGGCCCGACCCGGCTTATCCGCCCCAAATAGTTGCGATGGGTGCGGCGGTGGCCGCCAGGCCCGTTTTGGGCAGCCCGTACATCTCCTCGAGCGTGGCCAGCAGGTTGTAGTGATTGATGGTCTCGTTGTAGCTGCCCGGCTGCACGTGCGCGCCGTAGAACACCGTCGGGATCTGGTTGCGGGGGCCGCCGTCGTCCTCGTCCCACGTCACGATCAGCAGGCTGTTGTTGGTCCTGGCCCAGGTGGCGTACGCGGCGAGGTGGGTGTTCAGCCAGGCGTCGCCCTGGGCGATCGACCCGTCGTGCATGTTGTTGTCGTTGTTGGGGATGACGATCGAGAGGGTGGGTAGGTTCGCGTAACCGCCCGGCTGCGGGAACGCCGAGAACGGCACCGAGACATTGGCCGGCACATTGCTGAAGTTCACCCACGGCACGTGCTTGCGGGCGTACTTGCCCGCGCTGCACACCGGCGAACCGACCGCGGGCAGGTCCTCGGAATAGCCGCCGAAGGTGCGGCCGGAGGCCAGCAACTCCGACGCCAGGTTCGGGGCGGCACCCGCGTTGAGCGGGCAGCTGTCCTTGGTGACGCCGAAGGTGCTGCCCGCGAACAGGGCCAGATAATTGGGTTCGCTGGGGTGGGTCTCGGCGAACGACTGCGCCATCATGGCGCCGCCGGCCGCAAGCGCGTTGATGAACGGTGCCGCCTTGTTGCCGACGATGTCGGCCTGCGAGCGGTTCTCCTCGATCACCATCACCACGTGCGCATACCTGGGCAGGGTCGCGGCGGCCAGGCTCACCCGCGCCGCGGGCAGCGGCAGCGCGCAAAGCACCGCCATAGCACAGAAAAGGCTGGTCAGATGGCGTCGCACGCCCGGAGTATAGGGCTGGGAATGGCCTGCCGGCCGCACGACGACGCGCGTGTCAGCCGGCCTGCACCCGATCGTTATATAGGGTCGGGCCGATGGACGTGCACGTCATCGATCACCCGCTGGCCGCCGCCCGGCTGACCGTGCTGCGTGATGAGCGCACCGACAATGCCACGTTCCGCGCCGCGTTGCGCGAACTCACGGTGATGCTGGTCTACGAGGCGCTGCGTGAGGCGCCCAGTGTCCCGGTGCCGATCCGCACGCCACTCGCCGAGACGACGGGGTCCAAGCTGGCGTGTCCGCCGCTGCTGGTGCCGGTGCTGCGGGCCGGCCTGGGCATGGTCAACGAGGCACATGCCCTGCTGCCCGAAGCGCACGTCGGGTTCGTCGGTGTGGCCCGCGACGAGCAGACCGCCCAGCCGGTGCCCTACCTGGCGTCGCTGCCCGACGACCTGTCCGGGCTGCCGGTGCTGATCCTGGACCCGATGCTGGCCACCGGCGGCTCGATGGCGCACACCATCGAGCAGCTGCAGGAGCGTGGCGCCACCGACCTCACCGCGCTGTGCGTGGTGGCGGCGCCGGACGGGGTGGCGGCGATGGAAAAGGTGGCGCCGGACGCGCGCCTGTTCACCGCGGCCATCGACGACGGGCTCAACGAGATCGCCTACATCGTGCCCGGACTCGGAGACGCCGGCGATCGTCAGTTCGGTCCGCGCTGAGTCACCAGCGGGCTATCGCAGCCACCAGTTCGTCGCGCACCGAACGCGCGCGGATGCGGGCAGCATCCAGGTCTGCGCTGGGTGTGCAGCGAATCTCGAGGTAGCACTTGAGTTTCGGCTCGGTACCCGACGGCCGGACCACCACCCGTACGGACGTCTGGTCGGCACCGCCGGTGAAGATCAGCGCGTCGGCGCTGGCGGTTCTGTCGAAGCCGGCCAGCTCGGGCGGCGGTGCCTCGCGCAGCCGACGCAGCAGCGCGGCGGCCTCGTCGGTGTCGGCGACCCGGCGCGGCACCGCGGCGACCTCGTGCACGCCGTGGCGACGGGCCAGGTCGTCGAGCGCGTCGGAGACCGTGCGGCCGCGCAGCGAGGCCACCAGATCGCAGCACAACACCGCGGCGCTGATGCCGTCCTTGTCGCGGACCGCGGCCGGGTCGACGCAGTGCCCGATCGCCTCCTCGTAGGCGTACACCAGGCTGCCCGGCTCATCGGCGTCGGCGCGGGCCAGCCACTTGAACCCGGTCAGGGTCTCGACGTGCCGCGCGCCACGGTGCGCGGCGATCGCGGCCAGCATCCGGGACGACACCACGGTGCTGGCCACCGTGGGAGGGTCGCCGCGGTGCCGGGACAGAATGTAATCGCCCAGCAGCCACCCGGTTTCGTCACCGGAAAGCATCCGCCAGCCACTCGGCCCGGGTATCCCGACAGCGCACCGGTCGGCGTCGGGGTCCAGCGCGATCGCGACGTCGGCGCCGACGTCGGCGGCCAGCGCGAGCAGCGCATCGGTGGCACCCGGCTCCTCCGGGTTGGGAAAGGCGACGGTGGGGAAGTCGGGGTCGGGGTCGAACTGCGCGGCGACGGTGTGCACATCTGCGAAGCCGGCCCGGCGCAGCGTCTCGACGGCCACCGCGCCGCCCACCCCGTGCATCGGCGTCAACGCCACCCGCACCGTGCCGTCGCCGCGCCGCACTGCGGCCGCCCGCCGGATGTAGCGCTCGACCAGATCGGTGTCGGCGGGCGGCACCGGGGTGCGGGCGATCTGGTCGGCCGGTGGAGCGTCGGCCATCGCGGCTTCGATCCGGCGGTCGGCGGGGGAGATGATCTGCACACCGCCGTCGAGGTACACCTTGTAGCCGTTGTCGCCCGCCGGGTTGTGCGAGGCGGTGATCTGCACGCCGGCGACCGCTCCAGTGGCGCGCACCGCGTAGGCGACCACCGGCGTAGGCACCGGAGCGCTGCATAGCAGCACTGAAAAACCTTGAGCGGCAAGCACTTCGGCGGCAGCAGTGGCGAACGTCGCCGAGCCGTGCCGGGCGTCGCGTCCCACGATCACGGTGCCGGGCCGGTCGAGCACCCGGGCCAGCGCCCAGGTCGCGCGCAGCACCACGGCCAGGTTCATCGCGTCGGGGCCGCCGCGCACCGGCCCGCGCAACCCGGCGGTGCCGAACCGCAGCGGTCGGGCGAAACGCGCGGCCAGCTCGTCGGGATCCAGCGCGGCGAGTTCGGCGGCCGTCTGGGGGTCGGGGTCGTGCGCGATCCAGGTTTCCGGGGTCACGGCACCCGGCGGATCACGTCGGCCAGCAGCGACCCCATCCGGGCGGCGGCCGCGGCGCCGGTGGCCAGCACCTCGGCGTGACTCAACGGCGCACCGGAGATCCCGGCCGCCAGATTCGTCACCAGCGACACGCCCAGCACCTCCGCACCCGCCGCCCGCGCGGCGATCGTCTCGTGCACGGTGGACATCCCGACCAGGTCGGCGCCGAGCACCTGCAGCATCCGGATCTCGGCGGGGGTCTCGTAGTGCGGCCCCGGCAGGGCGGCGTAGACGCCTTGCGTGAGCTGCGGATCGCAGTCGCGGGCCAGCGCCCGCAGCCGCGGCGCGTAGGCGTCGGTGAGGTCGACGAAGTGCGGGCCGACCAGGGGTGAGCGCGCGGTCAGATTCAGGTGGTCACTGATCAGCACCGGCTGGCCGACCGCCATGTCGGCCCGCAACCCGCCCGCCGCGTTGGTCAGCACCACGATCCGGGCCCCTGCGGCGCACGCTGCCCGCACCGGGTGCACGACGTGCTGCAGGTCGTGTCCTTCGTAAGGGTGGATGCGGCCGGCCAGCACCAGCACCCGGTGCGCGCCGACCGGCACCGACAGCAACTCACCCGCGTGACCGGCGGCCTGCGGCGGGGCGAAGCCGGGGATCTCGGCCTGCGCCAACACGGCGGTCGGGGCGCCCAGCGCGGTGACCGCCGGTGACCATCCCGACCCCAGCACCACCGCGATGTCGTGCCGGTCGATACCGGTGCGTTCGGCGATGACGCGAGCAGCCTGCGCCGCGATCTCGTCAGGACGGGGCGCCATGCTGGTCACATTGCGCGAGCCTAGCTCGTCGCGCCCCGCACTCCGGAGGTGTGTGATGATCGGCTCTGTGAGATTGCGCGAACCGTCCTGTGTTGTGTTGGCCGCCGTAGTTTTCGCTGCCGTCTTCGCGCTGCTGATCGCCCCGCCGCCCCGCGCGATCGCCGACGAGTGCCCCGACGTCGAACTCGTCTTCGCCCGCGGCACCGCTGAACCGCCCGGCCTGGGCCGGGTCGGGGACGCGCTGCTGGCCGCGCTGGGCCCCGCCCTGGGCGGCCGCAGCCTGGGCGTGTACCCGATCAACTACGCGGCCAGCTACAACTTCCTCACCACTGGCGACGCGGCCAACGACGCCCGCGACCACATCGCCTTCATGGCCGAACAGTGCCCCAACACCAAGATCGCGCTCGGCGGCTTCTCCCAGGGTGCGGCCGCGATCTCGATGCTGGCGGGGGTGCCGCCGCTGGGTGAGCGGATCGGCACGTTCGGCTCGGCTGCGCCGCTGGATCCGTTCCTGACCGGGCGCGTCACCGCCGTCGCGGTGTTCGGCAACCCCGGCAACCGGTTCAACACCCCGCTGTCCACCTCCGGCGGGTTCGCGGGCCGGGCGATCGACCTGTGCAGCGAGAACGATCCGGTCTGCGTGGTCGGGGGTCGCGACCGCGAGGCGCATCACGCCTACGAGAACCCGCCCTGGCCGGGCCAGGCCGCGCAGTTCCTTGCCGCACGGGTCTGACCGATGGCATGGGCGCCGATGAGATACTGCCGAGATGCCCGTAGCACTGGACCGCGTCGAAGAAGTGGTGCGCCGGCGCGGCGGTGACCTGGTAGCGCTTTCCCACGCCATCCACGCCGAGCCCGAGCTGGCGTTCGCCGAGCACCGCAGCTGTGCCAAGGCCAAAGAGCTGATCGCCCAGCGCGGGTTTCAGATCGGCCCGGTCGCCGGACTGGACACCGCATTCCGGGCGGAGTTCGGCAGCGGCCCGCTGGTCGTCGGGGTGTGCGCGGAGTACGACGCGCTGCCCGAGATCGGGCACGCCTGCGGACACAACATCATTGCGGCCGCGGGGGTGGGCGCAGCGCTGGCGTTGGCCGACGTCGCCGATGAACTCGGCCTGACGGTGGCCCTGCTGGGCACGCCGGCCGAGGAATCGGGCGGCGGCAAAGCCTTGATGCTGCAAGCCGGGGCGTTCGACGATGTCGCGGTGGCGGTGATGGTGCATCCCGGGCCCACCGACATCGCCGGGGCGCGGTCGCTGGCCCTGTCCGAGGTGACCGTGCACTACCGGGGCAAGGAATCGCACGCCGCGGTCGCCCCGCAGCTGGGGGTCAATGCCGCCGACGCGGTCACCGTCGCGCAGGTCGCGGTCGGCCTGCTGCGCCAGCAGTTGGCGCCCGGACAGCTGTTGCACGGCATCGTCACCGACGGCGGACAGGCCGTGAACGTGATCCCCGGCCGCGCCGCGTTGCAGTACGCGATGCGCGCGATCGACTCCGATTCGCTGCGCGAGCTGGAAGGCCGCGCCTACGCGTGTTTTTCCGCGGGGGCGCTGGCCACGGGCTGTGAATACGAGATCGACGCGGCCGGCCCGGCGTACCTGGAGTTGCAGCCCGACGAGTGGCTGGCCAACGTGTTCCGGGCGGAGATGCGGCGGCTGGGTCGCGAGCCGGTGCCCGCCGCGGTCGAGGTGGGACTGCCGATGGGCAGCACCGACATGGGCAACGTGACGCAGGTGATGCCGGGCATTCATCCGGTGATCGGCGTCGACGCCGGCGGCGCCACCGTGCATCAGCGGGCCTTCGCCGCCGCGGCCGCGGGACCCAGCGCCGACCGGGCCGTCGTGGAGGGCGCGATCATGCTGGCGCGCACGGTGGTCGCGCTCGCATCCGACTCCGGTCAACGCGAGCGGGTGCTGGAGCTGCGGGGACGCCGGGTGGCGTCATGAGTCTGGTCGACAGCGCCGAATCCTGGCTGGCCGCGCACTACGACGACCTGGTGGACTGGCGCCGACACATCCACCGGTACCCCGAGCTGGGCCGACAGGAGTTCGCCACCACGCAGTTCGTCGCCGAGCGGCTGGCCAACGCCGGGCTGAACCCGAAGGTGCTGCCCGGCGGCACCGGCTTGACCTGCGACTTCGGCCCCGAGCACCAACCCAGGATCGCGTTGCGCGCCGATATGGACGCGTTGCCGATGGCCGAGCGGACCGGCGCGCCGTACGCCTCGACCGTCACCGACGTCGCACATGCCTGCGGTCACGACGCGCACACCGCGATCCTGCTGGGCACCGCGCTGGCGCTGGCGTCGGTGCCTGAGCTGCCGGTGGGGGTGCGGCTGATCTTCCAGGCCGCCGAGGAGCTGATGCCCGGGGGTGCGATCGATGCGATCGCCGCCGGTGCGCTGACCGGGGTGTCGCGGATCTTCGCGCTGCACTGCGATCCCCGGCTCGAGGTGGGCAAGGTCGCAGTGCGGCTGGGGCCGATCACCTCGGCGGCCGACCAGCTCGAGATCACGCTGCATTCGCCCGGCGGGCACACCTCGCGCCCGCACCTGACCGCCGACCTGGTCTACGGGCTCGGCACGGTGATCACCGGCCTGCCGGGTGTGTTGTCGCGCCGCATCGACCCGCGCAACAGCACCGTGCTGGTGTGGGGGGCGGTGAACGCCGGCAACGCGCCCAACGCCATTCCGCAGTCCGGGGTGCTGGCGGGCACGGTGCGCACCGCCAGCCGGCAGACGTGGGTCGATCTGGAAGCGATCATCCGGGACGCCGTCGCGGGCCTGTTGTCGCCGCTGGCCATCGAGCACACGCTGCAGTACCGGCGCGGCGTGCCGCCGGTGGTCAACGAGGACGTCTCGACCCGCATCCTCACCCACGCGATCGAGGCCGTCGGCCCGGACGTGCTGGCCGACACCCGGCAGTCCGGCGGCGGCGAGGACTTTTCCTGGTACCTCGAGGAGATACCCGGGGCGATGGCCCGGTTGGGGGTCTGGTCGGGCGAGGGGCCGCAGCTCGACCTGCACCAGCCCACCTTCGACCTCGACGAGCGCGCCCTGGCCATCGGCGTGCGGGTGATGGCCAACATCATCGAGCAATCCGCTGCCTTCTGAGGTACTTGGTCTGCTTGTTACTGCCGAGCGGCCCCATATGTGCGCGAAAACGGCTCTGCGACCGGCATTTTGAGGACGCTCGCGCGGTGAATTGTGGGCGCGTTACGTGGTGCCGAAGATGGGCCGCGTGCATGCCGGACTCGGTCAGCTGCTCAACGAACAACAGGGCGTCGTCACCGCGGCCCAGGCCCTGAGCATGGTCAGCCGCCGCAACCTGGAGACCTGCGTCCGGCGCGGCGAGCTGCGCCGGATCTGGCACGGCGTCTACGGCAGCGGCCGCGACACCGCTGCTCTGCGACTGCGCGGGCTCGACCTGTTGGCGGGCACGACGGTCGCCACCTGCCTGCACACGGCCGCGGCCGGTTACGGGTTTGCCACCGAACGCGACACCGACCTGCACGTGCTCAACCCCGACCAGGGCCACCTGCACTCCACGCGGGGTCTCGTGGTGCACCGCCGCGAGGACGCGCCACTGGTATCAGTGCGCGGCCGGCCGACGACGACGCCCGCGTGGACAGCGATCGAGGTGGCGCGCAGCCTGCGCCGGCCGCGTGCGCTGGCTACTCTGGACGCGGCCCTGCGCAGCGGTCGCTGCCGGCCCGACGAGCTGGCCGAAGCCGTCGAGTCGCAGGCCGGGCGTCGCGGCATCTGCACCGCCCGGGCGCTGCTTCCGCTGGCGTCACCGCTGGCCGAGTCGCCGATGGAGAGCGAAGCCCGCCTGGTCATGATCGACGGCGGACTGCCGGAACCGGTGCTGCAGTACAACATCGTCGACCTGACCGGGCGGCTGTGGCGGGTCGACTTCGCCTGGCCGGAATGTCGTGTCGTCGCCGAGTACGACGGCGTGGACTCGCACAGCAGTCCCGAAGCGTTCAGATACGACCGACTCCGGACCGCGGCGCTGCAGGATCTGGGCTTCATGGTCGTGGCGATGGTGGCCCAGGACGTCAGGTGTGAACCCTGGCATCTCGTGCACCGGCTCAGAACGCGACTGGACCGAGGTCGCGCGGCGGGACCGTCACCAGCGGCCTGAAAATGCCGTCACAACGGGCATTTCGCCGCACCTATGAGGACGCTCGGCGCACCAGGGCGCACCAGGGCGCACCCGGGCGCACCAGGGCGCACCGGAAAGCCTCAGGCGCTGGTCCCCGGACCGATGTTGCGGGCCGGGCGGGTCCGCAGATCGTGCACGTAATCGGCTGGGGCGCCGGCCTTTTCGGCGGCATCGGCCATCACACCGAGGTAGCGCGCCGACGGCAGCCCGCCCTCCCAGGCATCCAGCACATAGAGCCACGCCAACACCGGGTCGATGTCGGTGTCGGAGGATTCCCGCTGCACGCGGCAGCGGATCTTCTTGTGCACGCCGAACTCCGAGCCCTCCCACCGGTCCAGGTTCATTTCGTCGGCCGGCGTCATGTCGTAGAGCACCACGAACACCTGCGAGGTGGGCTCCTCGACGACGGTGGCCAGCGCACCCTCCCAGCCGATGTCCTCCCCGCCGAACGTCAGCCGCCAGCCCGGTAACCAGCCGGTTCCGGCCATCGGCGAGTGCGGTGCGCGCTTGAGCATCTGCTCGGGATCCATGTTCGAGCCGTACGCGGCGTAGAGCGGCACGGGGAAAGCTTAGACGCTAGGTTTGGTGGCTGTGACGACGCGCATCGTGATCCTCGGCGGCGGCCCGGCCGGATACGAGGCGGCCCTGGTGGCCGCCAACTCGCGCCCCGATGCCGAAGTCACGGTCGTCGACTCCGAAGGCATCGGCGGCGCGGCCGTCCTCGACGACTGTGTGCCGTCCAAGACCTTCATCGCCTCGACCTGGCTGCGTACCGAGCTGCGCCGGGCGCCGCGACTCGGCTTCGAGATCGACATCGACGACGCCAAGATCGACCTGCCGCAGATCCACGCGCGGGTCAGGAACCTCGCCGTCGAGCAGTCCGAGGACATCGCGGCGCAACTGCGCGATGTGGGCGTGCACCTGGTGGCCGGGCGCGGTGAGCTGATCGACCCGGCCCCCAACCTGGCCCGGCACCGGATCAAAGCTACGGCCGCGGACGGGACCGTCACCGAGCACGACGCCGACGTCGTGCTGATCGCCACCGGCGCCAGCCCGCGTGTCCTGCCGTCGGCGCAGCCGGACGGCGAGCGCATCCTGACCTGGCGGCAGCTCTACGACCTCAAGGAGCTGCCCGAACACCTCGTCGTGGTGGGCTCGGGGGTGACCGGCGCGGAGTTCGTGCACGCCTACACCGAGCTCGGGGTGCCGGTGACGGTGGCGGCCAGCCGCGACCGGGTGCTGCCCTACGAAGACGCCGACGCCGCGGCGGTGCTCGAAGAGTCGTTCGCCGAGCGCGGCGTGAAGTTGTTCAAGAACGCGCGCGCCGAGTCGGTCAAGCGCACCGGCAACGGCGTCCTGGTCACCATGACCGACGGACGCACGGTCGAGGGCAGCCACGCGTTGATGACCATCGGGTCGGTCCCCAACACCAGTGGTCTCGGGCTGGAGCGGGTCGGCATCGAGCTGGGCCCCGGCGACTATCTGAAGGTGGACCGGGTGTCGCGGACGTCGGTGCCGGGCATCTACGCCGCGGGCGACTGCACCGGCCTGCTGTTGCTGGCGTCGGTGGCGGCGATGCAGGGCCGCATCGCGATGTATCACGCGCTGGGCGAAGGTGTCAGCCCGATCCGGCTGCGCACGGTCGCGGCGACGGTGTTCACCCGGCCGGAGATCGCCGCCGTCGGGGTTCCCCAGTCGGCGATCGACGACGGCGAGTTCAGCGCCCGGACCATCATGCTGCCGCTGCACACCAACGCCCGCGCCAAGATGTCGGGGCTGCGGCAGGGCTTCGTCAAGATCTTCTGCCGCAAATCCACCGGCGTGGTGATCGGCGGGGTGGTGGTGGCGCCGATCGCCTCGGAGCTGATCCTGCCGATCGCGGTCGCGGTGCAGAACCGGATCACGGTCAACGAGTTGGCCCAGACCCTGGCCGTCTATCCGTCGCTGTCCGGTTCGATCACCGAGGCCGCCCGGCGGCTGATGGCCCACGACGATCTGGACTGATCGTCGAATTCACAGAGTGAAGACCGACTCGAGGACCGGCAACCCACTAGCCTTGGCTGAGTACCGCTACTGACGAGTAACCGACAGGAGTCTGTGGTCGTGAGCAACCCGATCGAGAGCGAACCCGCCGCGTCGGCCCTGGGCCCCGAACAGCGGGCACTCGCCTGGGAGCGTCTCGGTACCGAGCAATTCGACGTCGTGGTGATCGGCGGCGGGGTGGTGGGCTCGGGCTGCGCCCTGGACGCGGCCACCCGCGGGCTGAAGGTGGCGCTGGTGGAGGCGCGTGACTTCGCCTCGGGCACCTCGAGTCGCTCCTCGAAGATGTTCCACGGCGGCCTGCGCTATCTGGAACAACTCGAGTTCGGCCTGGTGCGCGAGGCGCTGTTCGAACGCGAGCTGTCGCTGACCACGCTGGCGCCGCACCTGGTCAAGCCGCTTCCGTTCCTGTTCCCGCTGACCAAGCGACTGTGGGAACGGCCCTACATGGCTGCGGGCATCTTCCTCTATGACAGTCTGGGCGGCGCGAAATCGGTGCCGGCGCAGAAGCATATGACCCGCGCCGGGGCGTTGCGGCTGAGCCCGGGCCTCAAGCGCAACTCGCTGATCGGGGGCATCCGCTACTACGACACCGTGGTCGACGACGCCCGACACACCATGATGGTGGCGCGCACCGCGGCGCACTACGGCGCGGTGGTGCGGTCGTCCACCCAGGTGGTGGCGCTGCTGCGGGAGGGTGACCGGGTCACCGGGGTGCGGGTGCGCGACTCCGAGGACGGCGAGATCACCGAGGTCCGCGCGCACGTGGTGATCAACGCGACCGGAGTCTGGACCGACGAGATCCAGGCGTTGTCCAAGCAACGCGGTCGGTTCAAGGTGCGCGCCTCCAAGGGCGTGCACGTGGTGGTGCCGCGGGACCGCATCGTCAGCGACGTCGCGATCATCCTGCGCACCGAGAAGTCGGTGATGTTCGTTATCCCGTGGGGCAGCCACTGGATCATCGGGACCACCGACACCGACTGGAACCTCGATCTGGCCCATCCAGCGGCCACCAAGGCCGACATCGACTACATCCTGGGCACGGTCAACACCGTGCTGGCCACCCCGTTGACGCACGCCGACATCGACGGTGTCTACGCCGGGCTGCGGCCGCTGCTGGCCGGGGAGAGTGAGGAGACCTCCAAGCTGTCCCGGGAGCACGCCGTGGCGGTGCCCGCGGCCGGCCTGGTCGCGATCGCCGGCGGCAAGTACACCACCTACCGGGTGATGGCGGCCGACGCGGTGGATGCCGCCGCCGAGTTCATTCCGGCCCGGGTCGCGCCGACGATCACCCAGAAGGTGCCGTTGATGGGCGCCGACGGCTACTTCGCCCTGATCAACCAGACCCAGAACGTCGGCGCGATGCGTGGCCTGCACCCCTACCGGGTGCGCCACCTGCTGGATCGCTACGGGTCGCTGATCGACGAGGTACTGGCGATGGCGGCCAAAGACCCCAGCCTGCTGGGGCCGATCACCGACGCGCCCGGGTACCTGAAAGTGGAAGCACTCTACGCCGTCGCGGCTGAGGGGGCGCTGCACCTCGAGGACATCCTGGCGCGCCGGATGCGGATCTCGATCGAGTACTCCCACCGCGGCGTCGACTGCGCGCGCGAGGTGGCCGAGCTGGTGGCGCCGGTGCTGGGCTGGAGTGCGGCCGACGTGGATCGCGAGGTCGACAACTACAAGGCGCGGGTGACCGCCGAGATCCTGTCGCAGGCCCAGCCCGACGACGTGTCCGCCGACGAGTTGCGCGCCAGCGCACCCGAGGCGCGCGCGGAGATCCTCGAACCGGTGCCCCTGAATTGAGGGCCGCCCCGCTGCCGGTTCGCGACGGGCTGGGTCCGGCACGGGTCCGGATGTACGGCGGGCCGGTCCTGGCGGAGTTGACCGCGCGGTTCGGCGCGCCCGCGCGCGCCAAAGTCCTGGCCGGCGAAGTCGTCGACGCCGACGGCGCGGTGATCGACGACGCGACCGTGCTGCCCGGCGGCGCGCACGTCTACCTGTACCGCGACCTGCCCGACGAGGTGCCGGTGCCGTTCGACATCCCGGTGCTCTACCGCGACGACAACATCGTCGTCGCCGACAAACCGCACTTCCTATCGACGATGCCGCGCGGACGCCACGTCGCGCAGACCGCGCTGGTGCGGTTGCGGCGCTCGTTGGACCTACCCGAACTCAGCCCCGCGCACCGGCTGGACCGGCTGACGGCCGGCGTCCTGCTGTTCACCACCCGACGTGAGATCCGGGGCGCCTATCAGACGCTGTTCGCCCGGGGCGAGGTCAGCAAGGTCTATCTGGCCCGAGCGGCGGTCGACTCGTCGGTGACGCTGCCGCAGCTGGTGCGCACCCGCATCGTCAAGTATCGAGGCCAACTGCAGGCGGTCTGCGAACCGGGACCTGCCAACGCCGAGACACTGGTCGAGCTGCTGTCGCCCGTCGGTCTCTACCGGCTCACGCCACGCACCGGACGCACCCACCAGTTGCGGGTGCACATGGCGTCGCTGGGGCTGCCGATCTTCGCAGATCCGTTGTACCCCAACGTCATAGCCGTCCCCGACGGCGACTTCACCACGCCGCTGCAGTTGCTGGCGCAGCGCATCGAATTCGACGATCCGGTGACGGGCGCGCACCGGGAGTTCGTCAGTCGCCGAGAGCTCCCGGCAACCCGGCAAGACCGTCCTTGATCCCTGCGCTGACCGGGTCCCCGGAGGCGATGGCCTCGCTCGGCACCACGTCGCACGTGCAACTGAGCTCGGTGAACATGTTGGGCTCGGCCTCATCTTCGGCGCCGACCGCGGTGGCGGTGACCAGGGCGGCGCACAGCGCGGCGACGACGACGGAGAACACTCTGCTGATCAGTTCGACTCCCGGTGAGGCGTATCGCCAGAGTGTATGTGTGCCGAGCCCGCGAATCCGAGACGGACACACAAACTTAATTTGACGCGTGATGCCTGGGGCAGAACGCGGCGATGCTCAAGCCGACGAAGAACCCCGCGTGATAGCCGTCGAGGTTGCTGCTGGTGGACACGTCGTTGGCGACGTCGCTCTTCTGCTTGCCCTGGTCGAGTTCGTTGCACACCTGATGGCCGGCGAGCAGGGCTGCTTGCGACGAGCCGAAATGGATGTCCTTGGACCGCATCGCGTTGAGGAACTGGTCGTCGACAGCGTCGGCGTGCGCGCGTGGGGCGGCTACGCCGGCACAGCTCAGCAGTCCCAGCAGCACGAGAAAGCTCGTACGCAGCCGGCGGATCGCCATCGCTGAACCCCCTCGCCTGTGCTGGTCGCGTCATGTCCTGCTGACATGCTGATCATTGCATGTGAAGTTGGTATGAGCTAACAGCTTAGGTGTCCGGACCGTGTACCCAAACGGAACTGTGGCTGAATTGGCGACCCCGGACCGCCGCAGCGATGGCCGATCACATTTCCCTGCTGGATGATCTGTACCGGACCCGATGATCGCGGGGACGCCCACCACCTGCCGTCCGAGGAATCACCGTGAAAATTAGTCGGTTCGGTGCCCTCCTGAGCGCGCCCGCCCTCGCCGCCGCGGCGGTTTCGGCCTGCGGGACGCAGCAGCACCCGAGCCCGGCGTCGAGTGCGACCACGCGGTCGGCGAACGTCGCCTGCGGCGGCGAGCCGACCGTGCGCGCCAGCGGGTCCACCGCGCAGGAAAATGCCATGACCCTGTTCGTCAAGGCGTTCGAACAGGCATGTCCGGGCCAGACGCTGAAGTACACGACCAACGGATCCGGCGGCGGGATCAGCGATTTCCTGGACAACCGGACCGAGTTCGCCGGCTCCGACTCACCGCTGAGCAGGAGCGAGTACGACCGGGCCACGCAGCGCTGCGGGTCACCGGCGTGGAACCTGCCGGTGGTGTTCGGTCCGATCGCGATCGCGTTCAACATCAAAGGCCTGTCGTCGTTGAGTCTCGACGGCCCAACCGCGGCCAGAATCTTCAACGGCGCCATCACCACCTGGAACGATCCGGCGATCGCCGCGCTCAACGCCGGCGTCGCGCTGCCGGCGGCGCCCATCCGGGTGGTGTTCCGCAAGGACGAGTCCGGAACTTCGGACAACTTCCAGCGATACCTCGACACGGCCGCCAACGGCGCCTGGGGCAGGGGCGCCGGAAAGCAGTTCAAGGGCGGTGTGGGCGACGGATTCGCCGGAAGCGACGGCGTTGCCGCCGCCGTCGGTGCCACCGAGGGGTCGATCACCTACCTGGAGTGGTCCTTCGCGCAGCGGCAACGGCTCAACACCGCCGGGATCATCACGTCGGCCGGTCCTGAACCGGTATCGATCAGCGGTGACTCGGTAGGCAAGACCATCGCCGGTGCCTGGTTCACCAGGGAGGGCAACGATCTGGCGCTGGACACGATTTCGTTCTACCGGCCGAACCAACCGGGCTCCTACCCGATCGTGCTGGCGACGTACGAGATCGTGTGCTCGAAGTACCCAGATGCCCAAGCGGGCCGCGCGGTCAAGGCATTTCTGCAAGCCACGATCGGTCCTGGTCAGGCCGGGCTGTCGGACAACGGCTACGTTCCCGTGCCGGCCGATTTCGGTTCTCGGTTGGCCGCCGCGGTGAGCGCCATCGCGTGATCGGGGCTTGGCCGACGCGCAATGTTTCGGGGTTCTTCCCGCTGCGGTCGACATAAAGTTTCCAAAAATTCCTTCACTACGTCATATAAAGGTGCTATGGAATACATAGGTCTGCCTCCCGAGGTCATCTCGGCGCTGATCCACGCCGGTCCCGGTGCCGGATCGCTGCTCGAGGCTTCCAGCGCGTGGCAGGCGCTCAGCACCGACCTGGATGAGACGGCCGGCAATTACTCCGCCGTGCTGTCGATGCTGGCCGCGGAATGGCGCGGCACCTCCACCCTGGCGATGAGCCAGTCCGTCGCGCCTTATCTCACCTGGCTGCGCACCACTGCGGCGCAGTGTCACCAGCTGGCCGCCTCGGCGCAGGTCGCTGCCGCCGCGTTCGGATCCACTCTCGCCTCGGTGGTCCCTCCCGCAACGGTGGCGGCCAACCGCGCCCAACTCGCGCAACTGCTGGCCACCAACACCTTCGGCCACAATCTCGCGGCCATCGCCGCCACCGAGACCCAGTACGAGCGCATGTGGGTCAACAACGCGACAGCGATGTACAGCTACGAGTCGACCACCGCACAGGCCGCGGTGCGGCAGCTGTTCTCGACGCCGCCGTCCATCGCAGACCCGGGCAGCTCAGCGGCGCAGGCGCAGGCCGTATCGGTGGCGCAGGCGGAGGCCGTACCCGCCGCGGCGGCCGCCGCGACGCTGGTCCTGCCCGCCGATGCGGTCGCGCCGCCGGTGTCTCCGCTGGATGCGCTGCTGCAGGCGGTGGGCGTCACGTTCGACCCCAATCAGGGCTGGTTCGGCCTGACCAACACCTATCTGAACCAGTTCGTCTCGTCCGGGTTCCCGATCAACCTGCTCAGCTACTTTGCGCAGACCACCTCGGCCCAGGCACTGCAGGGAATCGCTCCGGATGTTTTCTCCGGCCTGTCGGAAGGGGAGACGGCGCTGGGCGGTGCGGAGGCCAGTCTGGCTGAGGCAGTCGGAGCCTTCAGCGCGGCGGGGACCCCGACGGGAGCGATGGGCGTCGCAGTGTCGATGGGCAACCTGTCTGCGCCGCCCGCCGCGACGGGCGTGCTGACCGCCGCCCACCTGCCGGTGCAGCTCGCTTCGGCGGCGTCGCCGCTGCCCGCAGGCGACGTCGACGCCGGATTCCCGATGCTGCCGCCGCTGATGGCGCCACCGATTGCCGCAGGCAGCGGCTGGCGTAAACGCAAGGACCAGAAGTACGAAGACCTGGCCATGGGTCTGGAGGTCGAGGGGAAGTTCATTCCACGCTCGCCGTCGGCGGGATGAGTGTTCACCCCGCCGCCGTACCGCTCCACTCGCTGCGATCGGTACTTTTGACTGATGCCTTGGGCGCGATTGCTCTCCCTGGCCGTTCTGCTGGTCTGTCTGGCCGGGTGCAGCGAACGGCAGGTGCAGGCCGCCGGTGCCCGGAATCAGGCCGGGATGCTCCAGTACGGCGGCCTGAACCGGACCTATGTGGTGCATGTGCCGCCCGGGCCCACCGTGGGCCTGGTGCTGAACCTGCACGGTGGCGGCGGCACGGGTGCCGGCCAGCGCGGGCTTACCGACTTCGACTCCGTCGCCGACGCCAACGGCCTGCTGGTCGTCTATCCCGACGGCTACGACAAGAGCTGGGCCGACGGCCGGGGGGCGGCTCCGGCGGACCGCCGCCGGCTCGACGACGTCGGTTTTCTGGTGACGCTGGTGACTAAATTGCGCGATGAATTCAATGTGCCCCCCGGGCACGTCTTCGCGACCGGCATGTCCAACGGCGGGTTCATGTCCAACCGGTTGGCCTGCGACCGCGCCGATGTGTTCGCCGCGATCGCGCCGATTTCGGGCACGTTGGGGGTAGGTGTGGCGTGCAATCCGTCGCGGCCGGTGTCGGTGCTGGAGGCGCACGGCACCAGCGATGCGGTGGTGCCGTACAACGGCGGCGATGTCCGTGGTCGCGGCGGACTGAGCCACGCGATCTCGGCCAACAGCATCGTCGACCGGTGGCGGGTCGTCGACCGCTGCCCGGGCAACCCCACCGTCGAGCAACTGCCCGACGTGGGCGACGGAACTGCCGTGCGCCGGTTCGATTCCCGCAACTGCGCCGACAACACCGAAGTGATCCACTACCAGATCGAGAAGGGTGGCCACACCTGGCCGGGCAGCAAGCAGTACCTGCCCAAGACGGTCATCGGGTCCACCACGCGGGCGTTCGACGGCTCGCAGGTGATCGCCCAGTTCTTCCTGTCCCACGGCCGGGACGGCTAGCGCTAGCGCTGGCAGGACGGGCACCAGTACTGCACCCGATCGGCGCTGCCCGGCGCCGGGTCCTGGGATGCGATGGGCGTGCCGCAGCGCCGGCAACCCTGCCCGGCGCGCCCGTAGACCCACATCAACCGGCCACCCCGGGTGTCGCCGGTGGTGCAGCGGTTCCAGCGAAACCTGTTGGCCCACAACATGTCCCGGGCCCGGGAGACGAGCCGCAGCGGGTCGGCGACAGCGCTGACCGGCGCGGTCGGCAGGTGTCCGCTGACGAAACACAGTTCGTTGGCGAAGACGTTTCCGACCCCGGCCATGACTCGCTGGTCCAGCAGCGCCTCGGCGACGGGACGGTCCGGGTCGGCGGTCAGGTTGGCGGCGGCGCGGTGCGGGTCCCAGTCGTCGCCCAGCAGGTCGGGTCCCAGATGCTCGACGGCAGCCGCATCGGTGGCTCGGTCGAGGATTTCCAGCACCCCCAGGTCGACTCCGACGGCGCGAGTGTCACCGGCTTCCAGGACGATCCGTGCCCGGTAGTCAATGCGCGGCTTGGGCCGGCTGCCGACTCGCCAGCTGCCGTCCATCTTCATGTGTGAGTGGATGCTGGCCCAGCCGACCCGGATGAACAGGTGCTTGCCGCGGCTGAGCACTTCATCCACCACCTGCCCGGTCAGGTCGATGGTGGCGTACCGCGGCACCCGGATATCGCAGCGCGTCAGCGTCTGCCCGGCCAACTGGCGGCGCAGCGCGTCCGCGGTGTGAAAGACCGTGTCCCCTTCAGGCATGGCTCAACGCAGTCGCAGTCCGCGTGGGGTCCGGGCGAATCCGGCTTCCACCAGCGCTGCCAGCACGTCCTGGGGTCCGTCGGGCTGCAGCACCGAGACGCCGTCGACCCGCTCGACCAGGATCGACGACACCCGCCGGCCGGCCACCAGATCGGCGAGCGCGGCGGCCGCCGCGCGCGCGGCCCCGGGGTCCTCGGTGAAGGTCAGCAGGGACCGGCCGCCCCGCTCGAGGAACCAGGCCAGCGCGCCGTCCACCAACACCACCAGTGCGCCGGCCTTGCGGCCGGGCCGTGCCCCGTCAGTACGCGCGGCGGGCCACGGCAGCGCCGCACCGTAGGGGTTGGCCGGGTCGGCGGCGGCCAGCACGACCGCGTGGTATTCGGGCCGTTGCGGATCGACACCGTCGAGGTAACTGCGCAGCCGGTCGACGGTTGAGGCGACCGCGAACTGGGCGCCACCCAGCAATTCGACGAAGTAACCGCGCTGGCAGCGACCGGCATCCTCGAACGCGCGCAACACTTTGTAGAGGGTGGCGAAACCGCCGGGCACGCTTTCGGCGGCCACCCCGCCTTTGGTCAGCACGCCGTGTCGATTCAACAGCAGCTCGGCCTGGAAGTGCGCCCGCAGGGTGGAGTCCGGTTCGGCCACCGGCAGCGCCGACCACCGTCCGGCCACGGTGGGGTCGTTGGGCCGGGTTTGCGCATGCGCGACGCTGTAGCGGCTCAGCCGCGGCGCGCGTGGGGTGCGGTGCGCCGGAGCCGAGCGTTTGCGGGCACCCGCGCCGCCGCCCAGCAATGCCCGCACCGGCGCGAACGTGTCGCCGGTGACGCGGCCGGCCCAGATCAGTTCCCACAGCGCCGCTTTGAGCGCTGCCTCGGCGTGGCCACCCTGGGCGAGCTGGCGGAAGAAGTACGCGCCGCCGCCGGCCAGAGTGTCCAGAATCGCCTGGTGGACGTCGGTGACTTCGATGTCGGCCGGGGTGGCCAGCGTCAGGGCCGCGGAGTCCGCGACATGCAGTGCGATCCAGCCGTCGCTGCCCGAGATCGACCCCGCACCCGACCAGGTGACTTCGCCGGTGGCGAGCAGCTCGTCGAGCAGGGCGGGGGAGTAGTCGCGCACCCGGGGCGCCAGGACCAGCGGTTCCAGTGCGGAAGCGGGGATCCGCACCCCGGCGAGCTGATCGACGACGGACGCCAGGCCGTCCAGGCCGGCATGCCCCGACGACCTGTCCCCGACGTGGTGCCAGGCCGGCAGGAATCGACCGTAGGCGGCGGTGCTGACCGGTTCCACCTGCGCGCGCAGCGCTGCCAGCGACCGTCGCCGCAGGATGCGCAGCACGTCGGCATCGCACCACTGTTCGGCGCCGGCGCCCCCGGCGCTCTCGACGAACTCCCCGCGCACCAGCCGGCCGTCACCGGCCAACCGTCCGAGCACGTCGGCGCTGACCCGCAGGCCCAGACCGAACCGGGCGGCGGCCTCGGCGGTGGTGAACGGCGGGCGGGTGCGTGCGTAGCGGCCCAGCAGTTCGCCCAGCGGGTCGGCCACCTCCTCGGTGAAGCTCGCGGGCAGGCCCACCGGAACCGCCGCGCCGACACCGTCGCGCAACCGGCCGATGTCCTCCACGGCCACCCACCAGCTGCGTCCGGCGAACGACACGGTCAACGCGCGCCGGGCGGCGTGCAACCCCTCCAGCCAACCGTTGAGGGCGGGGCCGTCGGGGGCCGTCGAGCGGGCGGCGATTTCCGCCGCGGTCAGCGGCCCCAGCAGTCGCAGCAAGTCGGCGACACCTTCGGCGTCGCGGGCGGCCCGGTCTTCCGACAGGTGCTGCAACTGGCGCCCGGTACCGGCGATCACTTCGGGGTCCAGCAGCTCGCGCAGCTCCACCCGGCCGAGCAGCTCAGCCAGCAGCGTGCTGTCCAGCGACAGTGCCGCGGCGCGGCGCTCGGCCAGCGGGACATCGCCCTCGTACATGAACGCGCCGACGTAACCGAACAACAGCGACGCCGCGAACGGCGAGGGTTTGGCGGTCTCCACCTCGATCACCCGCACCCGGCGCTGCGCGATCTGCGCCATCAGCCCGGTGAGGGTGGGGACGTCGTACACGTCCTGCAGGCATTCGCGGATCGTTTCCAACACGATGGGGAAGTCCGGGTATTTGCGTGCTACCTGCAGCAACTGCGCGGCGCGCTGGCGCTGCTGCCACAACGGCGAGCGACGTCCGGGATTGCGGCGGGGCAGCAGCAGGGCGCGGGCCGCCGACTCCCGGAACCGCGATGCGAACAGGGCGGACTCGCCGACTTCAGCGGTGACGATCGGGTCGATCTCGTCGGGGTCGAACACGAACAGCTCGGCGCCCGGCGGGGTGTCGTCACCGGAGAAGCCGGTGTCGGGCAACCGCACCACGATGCCGTCGTCGGAGGCGGTCGGTTTTTCGTCGAGGCCGTAGCGCTCGCGCAGCCGCCGCCCCACGGCCAGCGCGAGCGGGCCGTGCACCTGCAGCCCGTAGGGCGAATGCAGGATGATCCGCCAGTCGCCCAACTCGTCGCGAAAGCGCTCGATCAGCAGCGTGGTGTCGGTGGGCACCACCCGGGTTGCGGTGCGCTGTTCGTCGAGCAGCCGCCACAGGTTCTCGGCGGCGTAGTCGTCGAAACCCCAGTTCGCGCAACGGTTGCCGAACGCGTCGCGGTCCAGGCTGGCCAACTCGCCGGTCAGCGCGCCCAGCGCGGCCCCGAGTTCGGCGGGCCGGCCCACGTCGTCGCCACGCCAGAACGGCAACCGGGCGGGCTGGCCCGGAGCGGGAACCACCAGCACCCGGTCATGGGTGATCTCGACGATGCGCCAGCTGGTGGCGCCCAGCGAGATGACGTCGCCGGGCCGGGATTCGTAGACCATTTCCTCGTCCAGCTCACCCACCCGCGACGGTTTCTCGGAATCGGTGGCCAGGTAGACGGTGAACAATCCGCGGTCGGGGATGGCCCCACCGGAGGTGACGGCCAGCCGTTGCGCGCCCGGCCGCCCGGTCAGGGTGCCGTGATCGCGGTCGTAGACCAGCCGCGGTCGCAGCTCGGCGAACTCGGTGGACGGATACTTGCCGGACAGCAGGTCCAGGGTTGCTTCGAACACGCTGCGCGGCAGGGTGGCGAACGGCGCGCTGCGGCGTACGGTGTCGAACCAGCGGTCGGCGTCGATCGGCTCGAGGGCCGCGGCCGCCACCGTGTGCTGGGCCAGGATGTCCAGCGGGTTGGCGGGCACCCGCATGGTCTCGATCTGGCCGGTGAGCATGCGCTGCACGCTGACCGCGCAGCCCAGCAGGTCGGTGCGGTGTTTGGGGAACAACACCCCGCGCGACACCTCGCCCACCTGGTGGCCCGCCCGCCCGATCCGCTGCAGGCCGCTGGCCACCGACGGGGGCGCCTCGACCTGGATCACCAGATCGACTGCGCCCATGTCGATGCCCAGTTCCAGGCTGGAGGTGGCGACCACGGCTTTGAGCCGCCCGCCTTTGAGATCCTCTTCGACCAGGGCGCGCTGCTCCTTGCTGACCGAGCCGTGGTGGGCCCGCGCCAGCAGCGTGGGCGCCCCGAAGGTCTGCCCGCTGGCCATCACGTAGGCCGGTGCGCCGCCGGGCACCGTCGGGTTGCCGTCCGGTGCCACCGCGACACCGGAGCGTTCGGCGTGGATCTCGTTGAGCCGTGCGGTCAAACGCTCGGCCAACCGCCGCGAATTGGCGAACACGATGGTGGAGTTGTGCGACTCGATCAAATCCACCAGCCGCGCCTCGACATCGGGCCAGATGGAGTTGTCGGCCAGATTGGTCATGTCCGGCACCGGCACCTGAACGGAGAGCTCGACGGTCTTGGTCGACGCCGGCGCCACGATGGTGGTCGGGGACCCGCCGGAAAGGAAGCGCGCCACCTCCTCGGGCGGACGCACGGTGGCCGACAACCCGATGCGCTGGGCCGGGCCCCGCTCGGACAGATCGCGCAGCCGTTCCAGCGACAGCGCCAGGTGTGCACCGCGCTTGGTGGCCGCGATGGCGTGGATTTCGTCGACGATGACCGTCTGCACCCCGGCCAGAGTCTCCCGGGCTGCTGAGGTCAGCATCAGAAACAGTGACTCGGGAGTGGTGATCAGCACATCGGGCGGGTGGGTGATGAGTTGGCGGCGCAGTGCCGGCGGGGTGTCACCGGACCGGACGCCCACGCTGATCTGCGGTGCGGGCAGGCCGCGGACGTGCGCGAGGCGGGTCAGTCCGGCCAGCGGGGTGCGCAGGTTGCGTTCGACGTCGACGGCCAGCGCTTTGAGCGGCGAGACGTACAGCACCCGGGTGCCTGCCGGCCGGTCCGACGAGGCCAGTCTGGCGAGGTTGTCTAACGCCCATAGGAAGGCCGCCAGTGTCTTGCCGGACCCGGTGGGCGCCACCACGAGCGTGTGGTCACCGTCGGCGATGGCATTCCAGGCGGCGTCCTGCGCGTCGGTGGGCGCGGCGAAGGTGCTGGTGAACCAGTCACGCGTGACCGCACTGAACCGGGCCAGCGCCCCAGGTGGATTACTCACCACACCATCGTGTCAACAGGCACCGACAACACCGGTGGAGCCGTGTCAGGCCTGCGGCTTGAAGCGCGCGGTCGACATCGCCTCGGCCAACTCACCCGGGATGTCCGGGACCCGCGCGATCGCCTCGAGCAGCGTATGCGCGCAGGCGTCGGCCAGCCGGTCGGCCTCCAGGGTCATATCCATGATGCGCTGCCGGCAGATCTCGAAGGTGAACGCGAGCCAGCCGTGGATGATCACCCGCAGGTCGCGCTCGACGTCGGGTTCCAGCACCTGCGTGCCCGGCATGCCGCTGACGACCTCGCCGATCCGGGTCATGATGTGTTCCATCTGCCGGTTCTTGGCTTCGTCGTCGATACCCAACAGAACCGGGTCGGACCGGCCCAGACCGACGTATGCCGCCCAGGCCGCCTCCGGGTTCTGCTCGTGGTAGGCCATGTAGGCCAGCACGCCGGTGCGGATCTCCTCGAACATCGTCATACCGGACGTCGGCTGGATGTTGGTTGCCGAGTAGAGCCGGTCCGCCTCGTCCTTGACGACCGCGGCGAAGAACGCCCGCTTGTCCGGGAAGTAGTGGTACATCAGCGCGCGCGAGACACCGGCACGCTCGGCGATCTCGTCGATCCGCACCTCGTCATAGGGCCGCTTACCGAAGACTTCCGCCCCCAGGGCAAGCAGTTCCGCACGTCGATCCTCAGGCGATAACCGCCTCCTGGCTGTCGCCATAAGCAGTGATACTACTCACGGTCGGGGTGGGCTCCGCCATACCGGAGGGGTAGCGGACTTGCCCGGGCCCGGTGGTCGGCCGGCGCGGGCGGGCGTTCTAGGTGCTCCAATCGGCCCCGCGACGGGTGTGAGCTGCGCTTCGAACCGGGCGCAACGGTTTGCTGAGTGGTACCGCGGGGTACTGAATGACAACGGGTTCCAAGTTGGTTCAGCCAGCAGATACGAGGTGCTCCGATGCATACGGCAGACGAGAGGGTGCGTGGTGACCGCATAGGTCACGACGACAGGGAAGTCCACGCTGCCATCAAATTCGCCGTCCTGGCGACGCTGGCCGGCATCGGATTCGTGGTGATGGCCGCGATGTGGGTCAGCACGTGCGGCGGGGGCAGCATCGACACGGTGGCGTGTGGTCCACCCGAACGCACCATGCTCGCGCTCGGCGGCCCCCTGATTCTGCTGCTGGCCGGCCTCTGGGCGTTCTTCCGCACCTACCGGGTCTGGCACGAGCAAGGGATCTGGTGGGGCTGGCACGGCGCTGGCTGGTTCCTGCTCACGTTGATGGTGATCACGGTGTCGATGGGAGTTCCGCCGATCGCCGGCCCGGTGCTGGGCCTGTAACGGCAACGCTTTTCCGCGGCGGTAAAGTTCGAGGCCGACGCGGGGGGTGCTGGCCGTTGGTAACTCCGGATGTCGTAGTTTTACCCGCGCTGACGACTGGGTATCAGGAGTAGACCATGATGAGCACCGGCACGAGTCCAATAGCGTGTGCGCCGCATCATGCGGGACAGAATCACCAGCGCTACCACCCCCACTCCAACTGGAACCACGATCACCCCGACCTACCCCCCGGCAATCACCGCGATGCTCTGTTGTCAGCGCGCGCAAGTCGTGTCGGAACCGTCTGTCTCGCCGGCAACTGGCGGCGACCATGACCAACCGTCTCGATCCATTGGTCCACGGCGGGTCTCAACCCGGCGCCACAGGCCGTGACCATGCCAGGAGTAGTGTCGGTCGAATATTGCCGGGAGGCCACATGACCGATGCGGATCTACGCGCTGACGGGCGTCAACGCGGTTATCGCGCCGTCGAACTCAAGGTAGCTGCACGGCTGGAAAACCTGGCCATGCTACGCACCCTGGTCGGCACCATCGGCACCTTCGAAGACCTGGATTTCGACGCCGTGGCGGACCTGCGGCTGGCCGTCGACGAGGTGTGCACCCGACTGATCCGTTCGGCAACCCCCGGCGCCTCGCTCACCCTGGTGGTGGATCCGCGAGACGACGAGCTAGTGGTCGAGGCTTCCACGGCCTGCGACACCCACGACGTCGTGTCTCCTGGCAGCTTCAGTTGGCACGTGCTCACCTCGCTGGCCGATGACGTCCAGACGTTCCATGACGGTCGCGAGCCCGATGCCACGGGCAGTGTCTTCGGCATATCGTTGACCGCACGACGGGCGGCCCCCGGTAAGTGACGGCCAGTTGACACAGCAAACTGCCGGCGGTTCAAATTCTCGACCGAATGAATACGCCGATGTCCCGGACATGTTCCGCGAGCTGCGGGTCTTTGCTGCCGGCTCAGCGGAGTTCCAGCGTCACCAGGACAAGATCGTGGAACGCTGCCTGCCGTTGGCGGATCACATCGCGCGGCGCTTCGAGGGTCGCGGCGAACCACGCGACGACCTGATCCAGGTGGCGCGGGTCGGGCTGGTCAACGCGGTCGTCCGGTTCGACGTGGAAACCGGTTCGGACTTCGTCTCCTTCGCGGTGCCGACCATCATGGGTGAGGTCCGGCGGCACTTCCGCGACAACAGTTGGTCGGTCAAAGTGCCGCGCCGGCTCAAGGAACTGCACCTGCGGCTGGGTACCGCCACCGCCGAGTTGTCCCAGCGACTCGGCCGCGCTCCCACCGCCACCGAGCTGGCCGTCGAACTCGGCATGGACCGCGCCGAGGTGGTCGAGGGGCTGGTCGCCGGCAGCTCCTACAACACGTTGTCCATCGACAGCGGTGGCGGCAACGAGGACGACGACGCCCGCGCAATCGCCGACACCCTGGGCGACGTCGACTCCGGTCTGGACCGGATCGAAAATCGCGAGGCGCTGCGCCCGCTGCTGGAGGCGCTGCCGGAACGCGAACGCATGGTGCTCGTGCTGCGGTTCTTCGAGTCGATGACGCAGACCCAGATCGCCGAACGAGTCGGCATCTCGCAGATGCACGTGTCGCGCCTGCTGGCCAAATCGCTGGCCAGGCTGCGCGATCAGCTGGAGTGAACCCGCCTACTTGATTTCGGCGAGCACCGTGCCCTGAGTGATGGCGGCGCCCTGCTCGACCGCCAGGCCGGTGATCACACCGTCCTTGTGCGCGGTGACCGGGTTCTCCATCTTCATCGCCTCCAGGACCACCACGAGATCGCCGGCGGAAACCTCCTGGCCTTCTTCGACGGCGACCTTCACCACGGTCCCCTGCATGGGGGCGGTCACCGCGTCACCGGAGGCCGCAGCGCCGCCGTGGCCGCCGCGCTTGCGTGGCTTGGGCTTGCGGCGCACCACCCCGACCGCGTCGGGAGCGCCGCTGGCCAGCGCCAGATCGCCGGGCAGGGAGACCTCGACGCGACGGCCGTCCACCTCGACGACCACCTTCTGCCGGGGCCGGGTCTCCTCCTCGTCGATGGGCTCACCGCCGGTGAACGGCTCGACGGTGTTCTCCCACTCGGTCTCGATCCAGCGGGTGTGCACCGTAAAGCCGTTCTCGTCGCCGATGAAGGCCGGATCGGACACCACGGCGCGGTGGAACGGGATCACGGTGGCCAGACCTTCGACGTGGAACTCGTCCAACGCGCGCCGCGAGCGGGCCAGCGCCTCGTTGCGGTCGGCGCCGTAGACGATCAGCTTGGCCAGCATCGAGTCGAACTGGCCGCCGATCACCGAACCGGCGTGCACCCCGGAGTCCAGCCGCACCCCGGGCCCGCTGGGGGTGTCGTACCGGGTGACCGGGCCCGGCGCGGGCAGGAAGCCGCGCCCGGCGTCCTCGCCGTTGATCCGGAATTCGATGGCGTGTCCGCGCGGCGTGGGGTCTTCGGTGATGTCCAGTTTCTCGCCGTTGGCGATCTTGAACTGCTGCAGCACCAGGTCCAGGCCAGCGGTCTCCTCGGTGACCGGATGCTCGACCTGCAGGCGGGTGTTCACCTCCAGGAACGAGATCAGCCCATCCTGGCCGACCAGGTATTCGACGGTTCCGGCGCCGTAGTACTGGGCCTCTTTGCAGATCCGCTTGGCCGACTCGTGGATTTCCTTGCGCTGGGCGTCGGTGAGGAACGGCGCCGGGGCTTCTTCGACCAGTTTCTGGAACCGGCGCTGCAGCGAGCAGTCCCGGGTACCGGCCACGACGACGTTGCCGTGCTGGTCGGCGATCACCTGGGCCTCGACGTGGCGGGGCTTGTCCAGGTAACGCTCCACGAAGCACTCGCCGCGACCGAACGCGGCGACGGCCTCACGGGTAGCGGACTCGAACAACTCGGGGATCTCTTCGAGCGTGCGGGCCACCTTCATGCCGCGGCCGCCGCCGCCGAAAGCGGCCTTGATCGCGATCGGTACGCCGTGCTCCTTGGCGAAGGCCACCACCTCGTCGGCGTCCTTGACCGGGTCGGGGGTGCCGGGCACCAGGGGCGCCTGCGCGCGGGCCGCGATGTGGCGCGCAGTGACCTTGTCGCCGAGGTCGCGGATCGACTGCGGGCTGGGCCCGATCCAGATCAGCCCGGCGTCGATCACCGCTTGGGCGAAGTCGGCATTCTCCGACAGGAAGCCGTAGCCGGGGTGAATGGCGTTGGCGCCGGACTTGGCGGCCGCGTCGAGCAGCTTGCCGAAATCCAGGTACGACTCGGCCGAAGTCTGACCGCCCAGCGCGAACGCCTCGTCGGCCAGAGCGACGTGCGGAGCGTCGGCGTCAGGCTCGGCGTAGACGGCCACGCTGGCCAGGCCGGCGTCCTTGGCCGCCCGGATCACCCGGACTGCGATCTCGCCGCGGTTTGCGACCAGAACCTTGGCGATTCGCGAGCTGGCGTGACTGGGCACTGCGCCTCCTGTTTTAGGCTTGGTCGTCTCTAAGAGAATTTCTTACAAGTCTTGTGCGGGAAGTTTATGCGGCGCGCCGAAGCCGGTGGAAACCGGTCTACCGTCACGCGGATTCGCGCAGCCGGCGCTTGATCCTGGCGAGCATCGCCGACATGCCGCGCAGCCGCAACGGGCTGATCAATTCGCCGAGCCCGAGGTCGGTGTAGAAGTCCTCCGGCACCGCCAGGATGTCGGCGGCGGGCTGTTCGTCGAGTCCGGTCGCCAGGATCGAGGCGAAGCCACGGGTGGTCGGAGCCTCGGCCGGCGCGCTGAAGTGCAATCGCACCCGATCCGGATCGCTGGCGTCGACATGCAGAAACAACGGCGACTGGCACTCGGGCACCGGCTCCATCGCAGACTCGGCCAGGTGCGCCGGAAGCGCCGGGAGTTCATTGGCGAACTCCAACAACAGCTGCAGCTTGTCCTGACCGTGCACGTCGGCGAAGTCGGACACCACCTCCGCCAGGGGCGCAGGCATGCTCATCCGGCGGGCGTCGCTGCCGGAGCCCGCCCAGGCTCGGGACCGCCGACGATCGGCACCCGCACGGTGTTGCCCCACTCGGTCCACGAGCCGTCGTAGTTGCGGACACCCGACTTGCCCAGCAGGTAGGTGAGCACGAACCAGGTGTGGCTGGACCGTTCACCGATGCGGCAATAGACGATGGTCTGGTCGTCCGGGTTCAGGAAACCGTAGAGCTCCTGGAGTTCCTCCGGACTGCGGAAGCGGCCGTTGTCGTCGGCTGCCTTGCCCCACGGAATCGAGCGCGCCGTGGGGATGTGGCCACCTCGCAACGCCCCCTCCTCCGGGTAGTCGGGCATGTGGGTGCGCTTGCCGGTGTACTCGTCGGGAGAGCGCACGTCGATCAGCGGCTGGCTGCCCAGCGCCGCGAGGACGTCCTCCTTGAAGGCCCGGATGGGTGCGTCGTTGCGTTGCACGACGGGGTAGCCGGTCGAGCTCTTGGCCGGCACGTCCAGGGTGGTGTCGCGGCGTTCGGCGAGCCAGAGGTCGCGGCCGCCGTTGAGCAGGCGGACGTCGGGATGACCGAACAGGGTGAACACCCACAGCGCGTAGGCGGCCCACCAGTTGCTCTTGTCGCCGTAGATCACCACGGTGTCGTCGCGGGCGATGCCTTTGCTGTCCATCAGCGCGGCGAACTGCTCGCCGTCGATGTAGTCCCGGACCCGGGGATCGTTGAGGTCGGTGTGCCAGTCGATCTTGACGGCTCCGGGAATATGCCCGACGTCGTAGAGCAGCACGTCCTCGTCGGATTCAACGATCGCCAGGCCGGGTGCGCCGATGTTGGCCGACAACCAGTCGGCGGTGACAAGCCGTTCGGGATGGGCGTAGCCCGACAGGGTGGGGCTGGGATCTGGGGGAAGTGGCACGTCATCGAGCCTACCCAGTGCCTGGCTACGACGGGTTGGCCGACCACAACGCAGCCACCGACACCCCGCACCGGGTCAGCAGGGTGCGCAGCAGCGGCAGGCTGACCCCGATCACCGTCGACGGGTCGCCGTCGACGCCGTCCACGAACCAGCCGCCGAGTCCGTCCACCGTGAAGGCGCCCGCGACCCGCAGCGGCTCCCCGCTGGCCAGGTACGCCTCCAGATCCGCACTCGTCGGGGTGCCGAAATGCACTGTGGTGACCGATGTTTGGGCCTCGATCTGCACGACGGCATGGTTGCGCAGCCGGACCAGGCAATGCCCGGTGTGCAGGTGCCCGGCACGCCCGGCCATCGACTGCCACTGTCGGCGGGCGTCCTGGACCGACGCGGGCTTGCCACACAGCCGACCGTCGAGGTAGAGCATCGAATCGCAGCCGATCACCACGCAATCCGCGGTCACCTCAGGGTCGGTGAGCCGCGTCGTGACGTGTTCGGCCTTGGCGGTCGCCAAGGCTCGCACCACCTCGTCGGGTGCGGCGGCCGGACCCAGCGCCGCGATCAGCGCGTCCTCGTCGATGCCGGAGACCACCACCAGCGGGTCAACGCCCGCCTGGCGAAGCACCTGCAGCCGGCCGGAGGAGGCCGACCCGAGCACCAGCCGGGTCATCGACGCATGTGCGTCAATTCCTGCAGGGTGATGCGTTGCCAGCTGAAGACGGGGTAGCGCAGCTTGTCCACCGGCAGGCCCCAGCGGGCCGGCTCGGGTTCCGGCGGCGCCGTCTGACCGCCGATGCTGCCCAGCAGGGCGATCAGCGCCGCCAACTCCTGGTCGGTGGGGTGGCCTTTGACGATCCGGATGTGCGGCTCGTGCAGCAGCTGCGGCGCCTCGGGTGCCTCGGTCACGTCACTCACCTCGCTCACAGGGGGATGTTTCCGTGCTTCTTCGGCGGCAACTGCGCGATCTTGCGCTCCAGCAGCCGCAGCGCCGTGCCAATGTACCCGCGGGTGTACGACGGCGGGATCACCGCGTCGACGTAGCCGCGCTCGGCGGCGATGTACGGGTTCACCAGGGTGTCCTCGTACTCCTGCTGCAACTGCAGCCGCAACGCGTCCACGTCCTCACCGTTCTGGGCCGCTTCCTTCAGCTTCTGCCGGTAGACGAAGCCCACCGCGCCGGAGGCGCCCATCACCGCGATCTGCGCCGTCGGCCACGCCAGGTTGACGTCGCAACCCATGTCCTTAGAGCCCATCACGCAGTACGCGCCGCCGTAGGCCTTCCGGGTGATGACGGTGATCTTGGGTACGGTCGCCTCGCCGTAGGCGTACAGCAGCTTGGCGCCGCGGCGGATGATGCCGTTGTATTCCTGACCGGTGCCGGGCAGGAAGCCGGGAACGTCGACCAGCATCACGATGGGGATGTTGAAGCAATCGCAGGTCCGCACGAAGCGGGCCGCCTTCTCCGAGGCGTTGATGTCCAGGCAGCCGGCGAACTGGGTGGGCTGGTTGGCCACGATCCCGACCGGCCGGCCGTCGATGCGGCCGAACCCGACGATGATGTTCTGCGCGTAACCCGCCTGGACCTCGAGGAACTCGTCGTCGTCGAGGATCCGGACGATCACTTCGTGCATGTCGTAGGGCTGGTTCGGTGAGTCCGGGATCAGGGTGTCCAGCTCGAGGTCCTCGTCGGTGAGGTTGTCCTCGATGGCCCCGACCGGCAGCGGGGCCGGCTCCCGGGGGGCGTCGGTGGCATTGTTGGGCGGCAGGTAGCTCAGCAGGTCGCGGACATAGTCGAAGGCGTCGTGCTCACCGGACGCCACGTAGTGCAGCGTGCCCGATTTCGCCATGTGGGTGTGGGCGCCGCCGAGTTCCTCCATGGTGACGTCCTCGCCGGTGACGGTCTTGATGACGTCGGGCCCGGTGATGAACATCTGGCTGGTCTGGTCGACCATGATCACGAAGTCGGTCAGGGCGGGAGAGTAGACGTGGCCACCGGCCGCGGCGCCCATGATCAGTGAGATCTGCGGGATCACGCCGGACGCCAGGATGTTGTTGCGGAAGATCCGGCTGTACAGACCCAGCGAGACGACGCCTTCCTGGATGCGGGCGCCGGCGCCGTCGTTGATGCCGATCAGCGGCCGGCCCGTTTTGATCGCCAACTCCTGGACCTTGACGATCTTCTCGCCGTAGACCTCGCCGAGGCTGCCGCCGAACACCGTGGCGTCCTGGCTGAAGATGCACACGTCGCGGCCCTCGATGGTGCCGTAGCCGGTGACCACACCGTCGCCGACCGGACGGTTGGCTTCCAGGCCGAAGTTCTTGCTGCGGTGTTTGGCCAGGGCGTCGAGTTCGACGAAGGATTCATCGTCGAGCAGCGCCGTGATGCGTTCGCGCGCAGTGAGTTTGCCTTTGGCGTGCACCTTCTCCACGGCGGTCTCGCCGACCGGGTGCAGCGACTCTTCGCGGCGCTTGTGCAACTCCGCGAGCTTGCCGGCGGTGGTGTGGATGTCGATGACGTGCTCGGCGGCGGGCTCGGCAGTGTGGTCGGCAACGCTTGTCATGGGAGTCGATGCTATCGGCAGACTCAGCCCGCCCGGTGGGAGGCCCTTAATATGCCCTTAAGTAGTCTCCGCTGATGGGCGACCATGCGGCGATCGAGTGGGCAGCCGAGACCGACGTAGTGGTCGCGGGCTCCGGCGGCGGGGGAGTGACCGGCGCGTACACCGCCGCCCGCGAGGGCCTCGACGTGCTGCTGGTCGAGTCCACCGAGCGGTTCGGCGGCACCACCGCCTACTCCGGCGGCGGCGGGGTGTGGTTTCCGTGCAATCCGGTGCTGCAGCGCGCCGGAACGGACGACACCATCGAGGACGCGCTCGCCTACTACCGCGCCGTCGTCGGCGACCGGACCCCGGTCGAGCTGCAGGAGACCTATGTGCGCGGCGGTGCGCCGCTGATCGAGTATCTGGAGCAGGACCCCGCCATCACGTTCGTGCCGCTGCCGTGGGCCGACTACTACGGCAGGGCGCCCAAGGCCCGGTTGGACGGCCAGCGGCACATCGCGGCCAAGCCGCTGAAGGTGGCCGCCGCCCCGGAACTGCGCGACGCCATCCGCGGGCCGCTGGACACCGACCGGCTCGGGGCGGCTACCCCGGCGGACTACTACGTCGGGGGCCGGGCGTTGATCGCGCGGTTCCTGACGGCGATCAAGCAGTACCCGAACGCGTCGCTGCGACGCGACACGGCGCTGGTCGAACTCGTGGTGTCCGACGGTGAGGTGGTGGGGGCCATCGTGGACAGCTGGGGCGAACGCACGGCCATTCGCGCCCGGCGGGGAGTGTTGCTGGCCGCCGGTGGTTTCGAAGGTAACGACGAGCTGCGCCGCCGGTACGGCGTGCCCGGCCACGCCCGGGACACGATGGGCGGGCCCGGCAGCCTCGGGCAGGCGCTGCAGGCCGGCATCGCCGTCGGCGCCGACACCGACCTGCTGGACCAGGCCTGGTGGTCGCCGGGCATGACGCACCCCGACGGCCGTTCGGCGTTCGCGCTGTGGTTCACCGGCGGCATCTTCGTCAACCAGGACGGCAACCGCTTCGTCAACGAGTCCCGGGCCTACGACCGGGCCGGCCGGGAGATCATCGCCCAGTTGCAGGACGGCTCGATGACGCTGCCGTACTGGATGATCTACGACGATCGGGAAGGCGAGGTGCCGCCGGTCAAGGCGGCGAACGTGTCGATCGTCGAGACGCAGAAGTACGTCGCGGCCGGGTTGTGGCACAGCGCCGACACCCTGGCGGAGCTGGCCGCCAAGATCGGGGTGCCACCGGCCGCGCTGGTGGCGACGGTGGCCCGGTTCAACGAATTCGCCGCGGCGGGTGTCGACCAGGACTTCGGACGCGGTGACGAAGCGTTTGACCGCGCCTTCTCCGGCGGGGCCTCGCCCTTGGTGCCGATCGACACGCCGCCGTATCACGCTGCGGCCTTTGGCATCTCGGATCTGGGCACCAAGGGCGGGTTGCGCACCGATGCCGCCGCGCGGGTGCTCGACACGGCGGGCAACCCGATCCCGGGCCTGTACGCCGCCGGCAACACGATGGCCGCGCCGAGCGGCCTGGCCTACCCCGGCGGGGGTAACCCGATCGGGACCAGCATGCTGTTCAGTCACCTCGCGGTGCGGGACATGCTGCAGCGCAGCGGGAGCCTGCGGCGTTGAGCGTGAGCTCTGGGCGGCGATTTCACGTTCTTCCCGCCCAGGCTGCACCCGCTACGCCCACGATTCACACCAGATGGCGCGGTGCGGGACATGCTGCAGCGCGCCCGGAGCGGACCGGCCGCGTCTTAAGCTGAGCCGATGACCGACTCCGATCAGCCGGCCCTCGACGAAGCCGCCCTGCGCGCCGACGTGCTCGGCGACTCCTACTGGCGGCACCTCGACGTCGTCGCCCAGAGCGGGTCCACCAACGCCGACCTGCTGGCCCGCGCGTCGTCAGGCACCGACATCGACGGCGCGGTGCTGATCGCCGAGCAGCAGACCTCCGGACGTGGGCGCCACGGCCGGCAATGGTCGGCCGCGCCGCGCGGACAGATCGCGCTGTCGGTGGGAGTGCGGGTGGACGACGTGCCCACCGCCGGGTGGGGTTGGTTGTCGCTGGCCACCGGGCTGGCGGTGGTTGATGCGGTGGCCTCCGTCAGCCCCGTGGAAGCGGGCCTGAAATGGCCGAATGACGTGCTGGCCGGCGGCGGCAAACTGGCCGGCATCCTGGTCGAGGTGACCCAGCCGTTCGCGGTGATCGGCATCGGCGTCAACGTGACCGAGGCGCCCCCGGACGTCGGGGCGACCTCACTGCGGGCTGAGGGCGTCGCGCAGCCCGACCGCGACCTCCTGGTCCGCCGGCTGCTGCGGGACCTCGGGGAGCGCATCGCCGCCTGGCGCGAAGCACGGGGAGCCGACCCCCGGCTGGCCATTGACTACCGGGCCCGCAGTCTCACGCTGGGATCCCGGGTGCGGGCCGAACTCCCCGGTGGCAGCGACGTCGTCGGGATCGCGCGGGATATCGACGACCACGGCCGGTTGATGCTGGAAACCTGGGACAGCAATTCCGGCAAATCGGGTCAGCTGGTCGTGGTGTCGGCCGGCGACGTCATCCATTTGCGCTGACGCAGCGATAGGTTTGTGCCATGGGCTATCCGGACAATGCACTGGCCAAGGGCGAGAAGGTGGTCCTGCACCGCCATCCGCATTGGAAGCGACTGATCCTCCCGGTGCTGGTGCTGATCCTGGTAACCGGCCTGGCCGCGCTGGGGTCCGGCGCCCTGGAGTCGACGCCGTGGCAGCCGCTGACCAAGAAAATCATCTACGGCGTCATCTGGGGCGGCTGGCTGATCATCGTCGGCTGGCTCACGGTGTGGCCGATCCTGACCTGGCTGACCACGCATTTCGTGGTGACCAACCGGCGGGTGATGTACCGGCACGGCGTGCTGACCCGAAGCGGTATCGACATTCCGCTGGCCCGGATCAACAGCGTGGAGTTCCGGGACAGAGTATTCGAGCGGATGTTCCGCACCGGGACGCTGATCATCGAGTCGGCGTCCCAGGACCCGTTGCAGTTCTACAACATTCCGCGGCTACGCGAGGTGCACGCGCTGCTGTATCACGAAGTCTTCGACACCCTGGGGTCCGAGGAATCGCCCAGCTGAGCTGTCCTCGACCGGCGGTTGCGCCACGACTTCAACAACGTGACGTTGCCGTCTTCCAGCTCGTCCTCGAACACTTCGGCGATCCCGCCCGCGGTCAGCGCCGACTCCAGCGCCTTCTCCGGGTCGCGGGCGAACGCGTCCGGGAACACCCAGCGCCGGAAAGCCCAGAACCGGAACGCCATCTGCAGCAGATTGCCGATGATGTACGCCGAGAGAAAGTCGGCGAGGTTCTCCATCGTCAGGGACACGTTCGGCACCCGCAGTTCCAGCACGTAGCTGGAGAACCACAGTGGCGCCATGCTGAGCAACACACCTACGCCGCTGAACGCGAAGAACAGCAGCGCCTCGTGGTGCCGTTCGCGCCCACCGCGGTTACGGAAGCTCCATTCGCGGTTCAAGATGTAGGACGCGATGACCGCTACGATGCCTGCGATCACCTTCGCCGTCACCGGCTTGGACTCGAGGATGGTCAGCTTCAGCGTGTAGAAGATCGCCGAGTCGATGATGAACGTGGTGCCGCCGACAATGGCAAATTTGATCAGCTCGTGGTGGCGCATCGCAAAGGGCTGGACCACCCCGGGGAGGCGCGCAATTGTGGCATCGGCGAAGGACACAGCACGCCAGTCTACGGATGATCTCGAAATAGGCGCAAAATGATACATAACAATTTGGCACAACTCCCGGTAAACACGCCGGTCAGGTGCCATGACAACATGATGGCCGTGTCCAGACCCCGCACCCCGCTGGTAGCCATGGTCGGCGGTGGTCAACTTGCCCGGATGACGCACCAGGCCGCCATCGCGCTCGGACAGAGTTTGCGCGTGCTGGCTAATTCGGCGGACGACCCGGCCGCACAGGTCAGCCCCGACGTGGTGATCGGTTCGCACACCGACCTGGCAGACCTGCGCCGGGTGGCCGCCGGCGCGGCCGCGCTGACGTTCGACCACGAACACGTGCCGAACGAGCTGCTGGAGAAGCTGGTCGCCGAGGGCGTGAACGTGGCGCCACCGCCGCAGGCCCTGATGCACGCCCAGGACAAGCTGGTGATGCGGCGACGGTTGGAGGTGCTGGGCGCGCCGGTGCCGCGGTACATCGGCATCGAGACCGCCGAGGGTCTGGCCGAGCTGGACCGGTTCGCCGCGCGGATCGGAGGTCCGCTGGTGGTGAAGGCGGCCCGCGGCGGTTATGACGGCCGCGGTGTGGCGATGGCGGCTGATCTTGCGCATGCCCGCCAGTTCGCCGCTGAGTACCTGGCCGGCGGGGTGCCGGTGCTGGTCGAGGAGCGGGTGGCGCTGCGCCGGGAACTGTCCGCGCTGGTGGCCCGCTCACCGTTCGGGCAGGGCGCGGCGTGGCCGGTGGTGGAGACGGTGCAGCGCGACGGCATCTGCGTCCAGGTGATCGCGCCCGCACCGGACCTGGCCACCGACGTGGCGTCCGCCGCCCAGCAGTTGGCGCTGCGGTTGGCCGGGGAACTGGGTGTGGTCGGGGTGCTCGCGGTGGAGCTGTTCGAGACCACCGACGGTTCTCTGGTGGTCAACGAGCTGGCGATGCGGCCGCACAATTCCGGGCACTGGACCATGGACGGCTCCCTGACCAGCCAGTTCGAGCAGCATCTGCGGGCGGTGCTGGACTACCCGCTCGGTGACACCGACGCCGTGGCGCCGGTGACGGTGATGGCCAACGTGCTGGGGGCCGCCCAGACACCGGCCATGTCCATCGATGAGCGTCTGCATCACCTGTTCGCCCGGATGCCGGACGCGCAGGTGCATCTGTACGGCAAGGCCGAGCGCGCCGGCCGCAAGGTCGGGCACATCAACTTCGTCGGCCGGCGCGCGACCGGTCCCGATGGCGTGGCCGGCCTGCGGGAACGCGCCGAGCTGGCAGCACACTGGTTGGCGCACGCGCAGTGGACGGACGGATGGGATGGGCACGCCGATGACTGAGCAACCCCGGGCACCCAGGGTCGGGGTGATCATGGGCAGCGACAGCGACTGGACGGTCATGCAGGAGGCCGCCCAGGCGCTGGCCGAGTTCGACATCCCGCACGAGGTACGGGTGGTCTCGGCGCACCGCACGCCCGCGGTGATGTTCGATTACGCCCGGCAGGCCGCGGACCGTGGCATCGAGGTGATCGTCGCGGGTGCGGGCGGCGCCGCGCATCTGCCGGGCATGGTGGCCGCGGCCACGCCGCTGCCGGTGATCGGCGTCCCGGTGCCGCTGGCCCGGCTGGACGGGCTCGACTCGTTGCTGTCGATCGTGCAGATGCCGGCCGGGGTCCCGGTGGCGACGGTGTCGATCGGCGGCGCGCGTAACGCCGGGTTGTTAGCGGTGCGGATGCTGGGTGCAGCGGACCCGCAGCTGCGGGCGCGGGTGGTGGCGTTTCAGGATCAGCTGGCCGAGACGGTCGCGGCCAAGGATGCGGCGCTGCAGAGTAAAGTTACCGATCAGTAGCAAGAGGTCTTAGGAGGCTGGTGATGGCTGGATGGGCCGGAAATCCGTCGTTCGATCTGTTCCAACTACCCGAGGAGCACCAGGAGCTGCGCGCCGCGATCCGCGCGCTTGCGGAGAAGGAAATCGCTCCGCACGCCGCCGATGTGGACGAGAACTCCCGGTTCCCGCAGGAGGCGCTGGACGCGCTGAACGCCTCGGGCTTCAACGCCGTGCACGTCCCGGAGGAATACGGCGGTCAGGGCGCGGACTCGGTGGCGGCCTGCATCGTCATCGAGGAAGTCGCCCGCGTCGACGCGTCGGCGTCGCTGATCCCGGCGGTCAACAAGCTGGGCACCATGGGCTTGATCCTGCGTGGATCGGACGAGCTGAAGAAGCAGGTCCTGCCGTCCATCGCCGCCGGGGAGGCCATGGCGTCCTACGCGCTGAGCGAACGCGAGGCCGGCTCGGATGCCGCCTCGATGCGGACCCGGGCCAAGGCCGACGGCGACGACTGGATCCTCAACGGCGCCAAAGCGTGGATCACCAACGGCGGCAAGTCATCCTGGTACACCGTGATGGCCGTGACCGACCCGGACAAAGGGGCCAACGGCATCTCGGCGTTCATGGTGCACATCGACGACGAGGGCTTCGTCGTCGGCCCCAAGGAACGCAAGCTGGGCATCAAGGGCTCGCCGACCACCGAGTTGTACTTCGAGAACTGCCGCGTCCCCGGCGACCGGATGATCGGCGACCCGGGTACGGGATTCAAGACCGCGCTGGCCACCTTGGACCACACCCGTCCGACCATCGGCGCCCAGGCTGTGGGCATCGCGCAGGGCGCGCTGGACGCGGCCATCGCCTACACCAAGGACCGCAAGCAGTTCGGTCAGTCGATCAGCAGCTTCCAGGCCGTGCAGTTCATGATCGCCGACATGGCGATGAACGTGGAGTCCGCGCGGCTGATGGTGTACAGCGCCGCCGCCCGCGCCGAGCGCGGCGAGGGAAATCTGGGTTTCATCTCCGCGGCGTCGAAGTGCCTGGCATCCGACGTGGCGATGGAGGTGACCACCGACGCCGTGCAGCTTTTCGGCGGCGCCGGGTACACCGTCGACTTCCCGGTGGAACGGATGATGCGCGACGCCAAAATCACCCAGATCTATGAGGGCACCAACCAGATTCAGCGGGTTGTGATGTCCCGGGCGTTGCTGCGCTGAGCGTTATCCACCGGTGCGCATATAGTTTGTCCGAACTGGGCAGAAAGCCCGTCGCCATTGCATAGGATCCACTGACGATCGAGTCCACGCGATTGAGAAGCCAGTCGTGGTGGACGCGCCAACGTGTAGGCCTGTGTCGGCGCGCCGGCCGGGTGCCGACGCGTCGTACGACGACCACATGACGTGGTGCCACTGTTGCCCTGGGGAGCCGAATTTGGTGAGAAACGTAGGTCCGCGCCCGCCGGGGGCGGGGACTTGACGGTGCCGGGTTCCCTGCCGGGCTCTATGGTGCCGGCGGACAGCTGGCAGGCCCTGTCCCTGCTGCTGGTCGAAGACGACCGGGCCGACGCGGTACTGGTCGAAGAGCTGATCACCGATGCGGTCGCCGACATCGAAGTGGTGTGGGCCCAGTCGATGGCGCACGCCGAACGCGAGTTGGCCGCCGCCCGGCCCGACTGCGTGCTGCTGGATCTGAACCTGCCCGACGCCAACGGGATCGACGCGCTGGACCGCATCCTGCGCAGTGATGCCACCGTCCCGATCGTGGTGCTCACCGGACTGAACGACGAGTACTTCGGCGCCTCCGCGGTCGCCGCCGGCGCCCAGGACTACCTGGTCAAGGGGCGGGTTGAGCCGGAGATGCTGCGACGCGCGCTGCTCTATGCGATCGAGCGCAAACGCGCCGAGCTGATCGCCGCGGACCTGCACGCCAGCGAACTACGGGCGCGGGAGAACGCGCTGCTCGAACGCGGCTTGCTGCCGTCCCCGCTGCTGCTGGAGCGGCCCTGCGTGGAAATCGTGACCCGGTACCGGCCCAGCCGGGAGAACGCGTTGCTCTGCGGCGACTTCTACGACGTGGTCCAGACGCCCGACGGCGTCACCCACGTGCTGATCGGCGACGTCGCCGGGCACGGCCCGGATGAGGCGGCTCTGGGTGCGGCGCTGCGGATCGCTTGGCGCACATTGACTTTCACCGGCATTCACGGTGTGGACCAGATGCGCCAGCTGGAGCGGGTGCTGCACGCCGAGCGCGCCGAGAACGGTGTCTTCGCCACGGTGCTGAGCCTGGCGATACCGCCCGAGCCTGCACCGATCACCGCGGTCCGGGCCGGTCATCCGGGGATGCTGCTGCACGGCCCGGGATCGGTGGAGTGGATCGAGCCGCCCTACGGTCCCGCGCTGGGACTGCACAGCACCGACTGGCCCTTGCACGAATTGACCCTGCCCGCCGGGCACGGCCTGCTGCTGCTGACCGACGGCCTCTTCGAGGGCTATGCGGGGCCGGGCGGGCGGCGACTCGGCGAGGACGGCCTGCTGACGCTGGCGCGAGGACATGCGGGACTGTCGGGCCCGGAGTTCGTCGACGCCCTCATCGACGGTGCGGAAGAACTCGCCCGCAGCATGGGCGGCTTGAGCGACGACATCGCGGTGGTGCGCGTCGAACGGACGACCCGGTGACGGCCTCGTGAGGAACGACGCGCGGGGCACGCTGCCCAAGGCGCAGCTCACCGTCCGGGGCTGGCTGGTGTACGTGCTGGCCACGATGGGCGTGCTGGTGCTGGTGGGTGCCGTGATCGGCAGCTTGCTGCTGGACCGCACCGACGAGGTGTCGCGTTCGCTGCGCGACGACATCCAGCCGTCGCGGGTGGCGGCCGCCCAGTTGCAGTCGGCGTTGCGCGATCAGGAGACGGGCCTGCGGGGCTATCTGATCTCCGCCGATCCGCAGTTCCTCACCCCGTACTACGACGGGATACGCGCCGAACAGGCGGCCTCGCAGGACATTCGGCAGCGCCTGGTGCGACGGCCCGATCTGATCGCCGACCTGGAAGCCGTCGAGACGACCGCGGCCAGGTGGCGTCACGACTACGCGGAGCCACTGATTTCCCGGGTCACTCCGCACGTGCCGGCGGTGGTGCCCAATGCCACGGCGGCCCTGGGCAAGTCCGACTTCGACCACCTGCGCGCTCTCTTCGATGCGCAGAATGCCCATCTGACCGCGGCCCGCGACGGCGGCGCCGCCCGACTCGAGCGCATGAACGACTGGCGGGACCGGGTGCTGGGCGGGATGGTGCTGGTGTTCATCGCCACCGCCGCGCTGTTGGGCCTGCTGGTGCAGCGTGCGGTCACCCGTCCGCTGGCCGCGCTGGCCGCTTCGTGCCGGTCTATCACCGACGGCCATTTCACCGAGACCATCGAGCCGCCGCGTCGGCCCGCCGACATCCGCGGCATGGCCGTCGATGTGGAGAACATGCGGCAGGGAATCGTGCTGGCGTTGGAAGATTCCCAGATCGCCCAGGCCCAGCTGGACGAGCAGGCCAGCGATCTGCGCCGGTCGAACGCCGAACTGGAGCAGTTCGCCTACGTCGCGTCCCACGATCTGCAGGAACCGCTGCGAAAGGTCGCGTCGTTCTGTCAGTTGCTCGAGCGGCGGTATGCGGACAAGCTCGACGCCCGCGGTGTGGAATACATCAACTTCGCTGTGGACGGCGCCAAGCGCATGCAGGTGCTGATCAACGACCTGCTCAGCTTCTCCCGGGTGGGCCGGCTCAACACCAAGTACACCGCCGTCGAGCTCGACACCGCACTTGATTCGGCGGTGGCCAACCTCGCGGTCGCCATCGAGGAATCGCAGGCCGAGATCGTCCGGCTGAACCCGCGTCTGCCCCAGGTGTACGGCGACCCGACGCTGCTGACCATGCTGTGGCAGAACCTGATCGGCAATGCGGTGAAGTTCCGCCGGGAAGACCTTGCGCCCCGGATCGTCATCGACTGCCAACGCGGCACCGGCAACCGGCAGGGTTTCTGGCTGCTCAGCGTCGCCGACAACGGCATCGGTATTCCGCCGGAGTTCGTCGACAAGGTCTTCATCATCTTCCAGCGCCTGCACGGTCGCGACGCCTATGGTGGAACGGGACTCGGGCTCGCGTTATGCAAGAAGATCGTCGAACACCACGGCGGCACCGTGTGGATCGACACCTCGTATACCGAAGGGACACGGTTCGAGTTCACCCTGCCGATCGTCGAGTCCAACGGGGGGGCCGGCGCGGCGGTCCAACAGAGCTTGGTCACTGCAGAAGGAGCACGCGAATGATGATGATGGCACCCGGTCGGGCGATCGACATCCTGCTGGTCGAGGACGACCCGGGAGACGAACTCATCACCCGAGAAGCCTTCGAGCACAACAAGCTCAACAACCGGTTGCATGTGGCGCGCGATGGTGAGGAAGGGCTGAACTACCTCTACAAGCGCGGCGCCTACGAGCACGCGCCGCGGCCCGACCTCATCCTGCTCGACCTGAACCTGCCGAAATACGACGGCCGGCAACTGCTGCAGAAGATCAAGTCCGATCCCGAGCTGTGCCGGATTCCGGTCGTGGTGCTGACCACGTCTTCGGCGGAGGAAGACATCCTGCGCAGCTACAAGCTGCACGCCAACGCCTACGTCACCAAGCCGGTGGACCTCGACCAGTTCATGAACGCGGTCCGGCAGATCGACGAGTTCTTCCTTCAGGTCGTGCGGCTGCCCAACGGCTGAGCCATCGCGTCGGCGGACTCGGCGGCGTGCACGATGCCGTCCCGGTCGATCACGTGCACGTGCACCGTGGCGAAGTCGAAGAAGATGCCGACCACTTGTATCGCGCCCGACTCCAGCGCGGGCACCAGGATCGGGTTCCGGCTCAGCCGGTCCACCTGCATTGCGATGTTCACGATCGCCAGCTGGTCGACGTCGCTGAACCGGAAGCCGTTGGACGTGCTGCTCACGCGGGCCGTGTGATGGTTGCGGTAGGCGTCCAGACTCTCCTGGGCGTACTCCAGCCAGCGGCCGATCGCAGTGCCGGGGTCGACAGACGTGCCGTCCAGCAGCACCTGCATCGCGCGGCACGACGAATGACCGCAGACCACCACCGATGTCACGCCCAGCCGGTTGACCGCGAAGTCCAGCGCGGCGTCCACCGAGCGATCGGCGGGATCGTCGGGCACCAGGTTGCCGACATTGCGGACGATGTAAAGGTCCCCGGGCCGGCTGGCGGTGATGGTGTCCGGCAGAATCCGGGAATCCGCGCAGGTCAGGAACAGGGTGTCCGGGTTGGTCGAATCGGTCAACTCCGAGACGTGGTGGTGCAGGTGCGGCACGCCGCTGCGGTGATATTCCTCGACGCCGTCGAGGATCGACACGTCGGACCGATCTCCGTTGCGGTCCCGGCGTGACGTCCACGGGACTTCCCGCAACGAGCCCGACTTGAAGTGGCGTTTCGGTGGCCTGGTGTGCGCGGTGGACAGGTTCGCCGGTGAGATCTCATTGATTCGGACCCGCCCGCCGGTGGCTTCGTGGCTGGTCTTCCAGTCTGAGATGGCCTCCGAGATGGAATGGTCGATGTAGTCGGCGTTGAGGTTCAGCGTGACGTCAGAACCCTTCGGCAACGTGGACAGCACGCCCGTCAGGCGCGGCATCAGCAGGAAGCTGAGCGTGCCGTCGATGTCGACGCGCCACTCTTTGGTCTCGTCGCCCACCGGGCGGGCTTCGATGGGGGCCCGTACCACGCGCACCAGCAGGAAGCCGATCGCCACGGCCAAGCCGATCGCCACACCCTCGAGCAGGTTGAGGAACACCACGCACACGATGGTGATGCTGTAGATGACGGCGTTCCCGGTGCGCCAGGCCAACTGGACGTGGGCCAGTTTGACCAGCTGCAAACCGATCACGATGAGCAGGCCGGCCAGGGCAGCGGTGGGGATCAGCTTGACCAGGTCGGTGAACAGCGAGGCGAACAGCAACACCCACACGCCGTGCAGGATCGCCGACATCCGGGTCCGGGCACCGGCGGCCACGTTGGCCGAACTGCGCACGATGACGCCGGTGATGGGCAGTCCGCCGAGCAGACCGGACAGCATGTTTGCGCTGCCCTGCCCGATCATCTCGCGGTTGAAGTTGGTGCGCGGACCGCTGTGCAGCTTGTCGACCCCGACCGCGCAGAGCAGCGACTCCACGCTGGCGATCAGCGCAATGGTCAGGACGCCGAAGACGATGGTGCTGATCTCGGTGGTCCAGGTCGGCCTGCCCGGTTCCGGAAGCTGGGGCAGGCCGATGGCGTCGAAGAAGCTGCCCTGCAGATTGATGCGCTCCACATCGAGGCCGACCACCCTGGCCAGGATCGTCGCAGCCACGATGGCCACCAGGGCGCCGGGAACCATCCGCACTTTCGGCGGCAGCTTGCCCCAGGCCAACAGGATGACGATGACCGTGCCGCCGACGATCACCTCGTGCAGTTCGTGGTGCAGGATCCCGTTGGGGATCGCGATCAGGTTCTGCCACGCCGAGCTGAACGATTTGCCGCCGATCAGCACATGGAACTGCTGCAGCACGATGGTGATGCCGATACCCGCGAGCATGGCGTGCACGACGACGGGAGCGATCGCCAGCGCGGCGCGCGCCATCCGGCTCACGCCGAACAGGATCTGCAGCACACCGGCCGCCAGGGTCATCATGCACAACATCTCGAACCCGAGACGTTCGATCAGCTCGGCGACCACCACGGTCAGGCCCGCAGCCGGGCCGCTGACCTGGACCGAAGAACCACCCAGCGCGCCGGCGACGATACCGCCGACCACCGCGGCGATCAGCCCCGCTTCGAGCGGGGCGCCGGAGGCGATCGCGATTCCCAGCGACAGCGGCAGCGCGACCAGGAACACGACCATGGATGCCGGGAGGTCATTGCGCAAATTAGTCAGGAGGCCGCCGGACTCCGGCGCCGCAGCGGAACCGGTGGTGGTGCTGCTCATAGGACTCCTCGGAACCCGGCCGTCTGGACAGTCAGCGGACCGTTGCGACCGCCGCTCGCCGGCGACCTTTCAGGACCGGGGTGAACACGGCCTGTCCGTACCGTGTCCACCGGGCGGCGGACCGGCGGGAACGTCATATCTGCCGGCAGCAAACATGTGAATCCCGCTATGATTTCCGCCGGAGGCGGACGCCCAAATCGTCCCTCGCGGCACGCGGAATCGGTCGGCCGAGCACCGATTCATGGCGTATTCAAAGAAAAGACACCGATTGGCGAACCGCGCTTAAGAACCGCCGGTGAGGTACAGCTCGTTGTGTTGACCGACCGCCGGCGGCGGGTCGGTGACCGTGGCGTCGAAGCTGGCGAAGCGCGCCGGGGTGCGGATCACGGTGACCGCGGCCTCGCCGTCGCCGACGACCAGGGCGAGGTCGTTCTCCGCGAACAGCGGGGTGTCCACCACCTGTTTCCAGCTGTAGGCCAGGCAGGCCATCAGGCCGCCCTGCTGCAGCAGCTCGACCCATTCGGCCGCGGTCTTGGTGGCCAGCGCCTGCTCGAGTTCATCGGTCAGTTCCGGATAGTTGATCGCCCGGGACCGCTGGTCGGCGAACCGCTCGTCGTCGATCAGGTCGGGTCTGCCGATGATCTCGCACAGTTTGGTCCAGTGCTTGGGCACGTAGGCGCTGATCACCAGGTAGCCGTCGGAGGCGCGGAAGGCGTCCGACGGCTGGGTGGCAAAGCCGACGCCCTTACGTTTCTTGACCGGCGCGTCGGGTTTCGGGGCCGGCGCCGGCGCGCCGGTCTTGTTCAGGTGAATGGTCAGCTGATTGGCCTGCAGGCCGACCGCGACGTCGTACATCGCGACCTCGACGAGGTCGCCGACGCCGTGCCGTTCCCGATTGAGCAGGGCGGCCAGCACCGCCTGGGCCAGCACGTGACCACTGGCATTGTCGACCAGCTGGAACGGGATGATCTGCGGCTTGCCGCTGGGCGTCGGCATGCCGGTGCTCATGCCCGCTTCGGCGGCGACCATCAGATCGACGCCGGGGCGTGAGCCGTGGGGTCCGTTGCCGCCGTAAGCGCTCAGCCGGGCATAGATCAATGTCGGGTTGCGGGACCGCAGTTCGTCCGGACCGAGGCCGAGCCGTTCCATGACGCCGGGCCGGAACCCTTCCAGCACCACGTCGGCGGTGTCGGCCAGCTGCAGGATCTGCTGCTTGGCTCGGTCGTCGGTGAGGTCGACGGCCACCGACTTCTTGCCGCGGTTGTTGGGCAGGAAGTAGGTCGCCAGTGGGGGCCGGCCGGGCAACACCGAGGTGAGGCGCCGGGACTGTTCGCCGCCAGGCGCCTCGATCTTGATGACTTCGGCGCCCAGGTCGGCCAGCACCTGTCCGGCCAGCGGTCCGGCCACGTTCTGGGTGAAGTCCAGTACCCGGAAGCCGTCCAGAGGTTTGGCGGCGGCGTTGTTCGGCATGGTTAGACAGATTAACGAGGCGCCGACGAGCGGGCGCGCATGGCACGGTCGCAGCCGGCGCACCGCTAGCATCGACGGGATGGAGACTGCGGCCACCTCCCACGTGCACGCGGCGCCTGCGCTGCACGACTCCGAATGGCAGCGCAACGCGCGGTGGGCACACCGGCTGGCCTGGGTCAGCCTCGCGGTGTTGCTGATCGAGGGTGGCATCGGTGTGTGGCAGGGCTTGGCGGTCGGGTCGGTCGCATTGACCGGCTGGGCCCTGGGCGGGGCATCCGAGGGCCTGGCCAGCGCCATGGTGGTGTGGCGGTTCAGCGGTGACCGGGTGCTGTCGGACACCGCCGAACGACGTGCCCAACGCGGTGTCGCGGTGTCTTTCTGGCTGGTGGCTCCGTATGTCGCCGCCGAATCCATCCGTCACCTGTTCGTCGGCGAGCACGCCGAGACGTCGGTGATCGGGATCGGCTTGACCGCACTGGCCCTGATCCTGATGCCGGTGCTCGGCTGGGCGAATCGCCGGCTGGGCACGCGTCTGCGGTCCGGGGCCACCGCGGGAGAGGGCACGCAGAACTATCTGTGCGCGGTGCAGGCCGCCGGGGTGCTGGTCGGTCTGGCCGTCACCGCGGCCTGGCCCGCCGGATGGTGGATCGACCCGGTGATCGGACTGGCCGTCGCTGGGATCGCGGTGTGGCAGGGAGTCCGCGCTTGGCGCGGCGAGGACTGCTGCTGATCCCTCCGGCGGCCGTCGGCTATTGGCCGGGGGAGCCGTCCGTTCCCTGCTGGGGGTTGATTCCGAAGGCTTTGCCGCCCTTGCCGCCGGCGCCGCCCGTGGCGAGGCCGTCGCCGCCGTTGCCTCCGTTGCCGCCGACGGACTTGCTGGTCGACGGGAGGGTGGCAGAAATCGTCGAATCGCCGCCGGTGCCGCCGGCGCCGCCGGTACTGCCGACATCGGTGCCGGCGCCGCCCTGACCGCCCGCCCCGCCGAAGCCGCTGCCCAGACCCGCGTTCTGCGCGCTGCCGCCGGCGCCTCCGTTGCCACCGGCGGCACTGCCGGCGCCACCCTGACCGCCGTTCCCGGCGGTGGCGGAAGCAGTCGAGGTGGTGGAGCCGATCGACGCGAAACCACCGACGCCCCCGTCGCCGCCCTTGCTAAACGTGCTGGTCCCGCCGGGTGCGCCGGCAGTGCCTGTCGCCGCACCCAAGCCGTTGTTCTCAGCCGATCCGCCTTCGCCGCCGACACCTCCGGTGCCGCCGGAACTGTTGCCGGCCGCGCCGGCTTTACCGCCGACGGCATTTGCCGTCGAGTTGGGGTTGTCGATCTGCGAATGGCCGCCGGCGCCCCCGGTGCCGCCATTTCCGATGCTGCCTTTGCCACCGGCACCGCCCGCCCCGGCGACGTTGTTGCCCAGTCCGCCGTTCTCCGCCTCGCCGGCGTTACCGCCGTTGCCGCCGGCGAATCCTGAGCCGCCGTTGCCGCCGGAACCGCTGGTAGCGGTCGCGGTGGAGGTCGTGGAGTCGATCATGCCGCCGCCGCCGTCGCCGCCGTCGCCACCTTGTCCGGCAAAGCTGGTCCCACCGGCTGCGCCGTCGGAGCCGGTGACGGTGCCCAGGCCGGAGGTGTAAGCCAGGCCGCCGTCGCCGCCACGGCCGCCATCACCGGTGCCGCCACCGTTGCCGCCCGCGCCGGCTACGCCACCGACGAGATCGGCCGTCGAGTTGGGGTTGTTGACCAGTGAGCTGCCGGCGGTGCCACCGTCACCGCCGCCGCCGGTGGCGCCCTGACCGCCGCTGCCACCGCCACCGGCGAAGTTGGCGCCGAGACCTTCGTTTTCAGCGTTGCCGCCCCGGCCGCCGTTGCCGCCGGAGGCGCCGTTGGTGCCGTCGCCACCCGTGCCGCCGGTGGCGGTCGCCGTCGAGTTCGCGTTGGCGATCAGTCCGGTGCCGCCGTCACCACCATCGCCTCCGCCGTCGCCACCGCGGCCCCCGTTGCCGCCGGTCGCGGTGCCGGTGCCGTGGGCCGTGGCCAATCCGCCGTCGCCGCCGCTGCCGCCACGAACGGTGCCGGCGCCGCCGTCGCCGCCGCGACCGGCGGTGGCATTCGCGGTGCCGGCTCCGACTGCGTCGCCGCCCTTGCCGCCGTCGCCGCCGTGGACGCCGTCGCCGCCGTTGCCACCCGTCCCGCCGATGCCGGCGTCACCCGCGCTCCCGCCTGTCCCACCGGTCCCGGCGCTGCCGCCCTGACCAGCGGTGCCGCCGTTGCCGCCGTTGCCACCGGTACCGGCCGCCAGGTGACCGCCCCGGCCACCCAACCCGCCGTCGCCGCCGCGGCCGCCGTCGCCGTTGGTGCCGCCGAACAGTCCTGGCGCATTGCCTCCGGCTCCACCGGACGCCCCGGTGCCGCCGCGTCCGCCCACGCCGCCGTCCGTCCCGGCCCCGCCGGTGCCGCCGGTTCCACCGATCCCGCCGGCTCCGCCGTCGCCCCACAACAGGCCGCCGTTCCCGCCTGCCCCGCCGGCGCCCCCGATCCCGCCGGGCCCGCCGAACTTGGTGGTGCCAGTGGCCCCCGGCACACCTTGGCCGCCGGCGCCGCCGGCACCGCCGCGGCCGAACAATCCGGCATCGCCACCACGGCCGCCGGCCTGCCCCACTCCGCCGGACCCGCCGTTGCCGCCGTTGCCCCACAACAGGCCGCCGGCGCCGCCGTTGGCACCGGTGCCGGCCGCACCGTTGGTGCCGTCGCCGATGAGCGGGCGGCCCAGGAGCAGGTTGGTCGGGGCGTTGATCGCCGCCAGCACTGCCTCTTCAAAGCTCTGCACCGACGCGACATTGGCCGCCTCGGCCCAGCCGTAGGCGCCCCCGGCCCCGGACAGGGCGCGTACGAACTGTTCGTGCAACGCCGCCGCCTCCGCTTGCATCGCCTGGTATTGGCGGCCGTGGGCGGAAAACAACGCGGCGATGGTCGCGGAGATCTCATCCGCGGCAGCGGCCGTCATCGCCGTCGTGGCGCCCGCGGCAGCCTGGCTGGCGCCGCTTACCGCCGAGCCCACTCCCGACGCCTGCGCGGCCGCAGCGGCAATTGCATCGGGCACTACGGACACATAGGACATGGTCTTCTCCTCGCCGCCAGATGGCTTACGGCCAGTTGGGCTGCCACCGGTGAGCGCATCGTATCGGTCACCCACCGCACGTTGGCCGATTTTGGCCAATTGGGTGGACCAAATATCGTTGTCCGATGAAAGATATTGCCGCACACCAATATTGGCGATCTATGTGCGGCTCAGTCCAGTCGGTAGCGGATCAGTCGCGAGCTGTTGGCCACCACCGCGACCGACGACGCGTTGTGCAGGATCGCGGCCAGCACCGGTGACAGCGCGCCGCCCGCCCCGATCAGCAGCCCGGCGGCATTGACGGCGATCGACATGCCGTAGTTCTGTTGGATGACGTCCACCGCACGGGCGCCCAGGTCCCGCACGTCCAGCAGTCGGTGCAGGTTGTCGTTGGCCAGCGCCACATCAGCGGTCTCCACCGCGACGTCGGTGCCGGCCAGTCCCATCGCGATGCCGATGTCGGCGGCAGCCAGGGCGGGGGCGTCGTTGATGCCGTCGCCGACCATGCCGACCACGTATCCTTCGCCCTGTAGTTGCCGCACGGTCTCGAGCTTGTCCTCAGGCATCACCTCGGCGCGCCACTCGTCGATATTCAATTCGGCGGCCACCACCGCGGCGATGTCCGGGTGGTCTCCGGTCAGCATCACGATCCGGCGAATGCCGTTGGCTCGCAAGAGCTTCAGCACGTCGGCGGCCTCGGGTCGCACTTCGTCGCGCAGGCTGATCAGGCCCACCAGTTTGCCGTCCACCGCGAGCAGCAGCGGGGTCTCCGCCTCGGCGCGCAGCTTGTCGACCCACTCCTGTGCCTTCTTGGACACCCGGACGTGCTCGGCGCGCAGCAGTCCCGGACTGCCGAGCAACAGGGTGCGCCCGTCGGCCCAGGTCCGCATGCCCAGCCCCACCAGCACCTCGCACTCCTCGTGCGGCGGAATGCTGATGTGGCGTTCCTCGGTGGAGCGGATCACCGCCTCGGCCAGCGGGTGCCGTGAGTGGATCTCCGAGCTGGCGGCGTAGGCCAGCACCTGCTCGGGTTCCCAATCCTTGTGCAGCGAAACGATATTGGTCACCACCGGACGTCCGACCGTCAGCGTGCCGGTCTTGTCGAAGACGATCGCGTCGACCCGGCCGGCCTGCTCGAGATGCGAACCGCCCTTGATCAGGATGCCGCGCCGCGCGCCGTTGCCGATGGCCGCGCTGATGGACGTCGGGGTGGACAGCCCCACCGCGCACGGGCAGGCGATCAGCAGCATCGTCATGGCGCGCCGCACGTCGCCGGTGACCAGCAGGGTCAAGGCGGAGACGACGAACGACGTGGGCACGAAACGGCGGGAGAAATTTTCCCCGACCGTTTGGATCGGGGCGCGGTCGTGCTGCGCCTCTTCGACCCGGGTGATGATGCGGCCGATGGTGGTCTGGTTGCCGACGGCCTGCGCGCGCACCACCAGCCGGCCGCGCACCACCACCGACCCGGCGTGCACATGTGCTCCGGCGGTGATCGAGACCGGCAGGTTCTCCCCGGTGATCGCGGACTGGTTGACCACGGCCTCGCCGGCCACCACCTCGCCGTCGACCGGGATCGCGACGTGGTCGTGGACCACTACCTCGTCGCCGATCTGGACGGTGTCGATGGCGACCTGCACCTCGGTGCCGTCGGGCAGCCGCAACCAGGCGGTGTCCTGGTTGCCGCGCAACAACTCCGAGATGGCGCGCCGGGTTCGGCGCAACGTCAGGTCCTGCAGATATTCGCCGATGTTGAGTAGCCACAACACCGTCAGCGCCACCACATTCTCGCGCAGCACCAAGCTGGCCACGGTGGCCGCACTGACCAGCGCATCGGTGCCGAGCCGGCCCGAGCCCACCGAGCGCAGCGCGCCGCGCAGGAACGGGTAACCGGTGAAGATGGTGACGCCGGTGGCGACCACCCGCCCGCTCGGGCTGAGCAATGGGGGGCGGGTGAACACATAGCGGCGTATCCCGAGCAGTGCCAGCGCGGCGCCGCCGATGACCATGCGCAGCACGTCGGTGTTGCGGATCTCCGACGAGTGCGGGGCCCGAGCCGCAATCAGTTCCGCCGCAGTGCTTTTGGCGCCCGCTACGGCGTCGAGCACCGCGGCGCGGTCACAGCGGCTGGGGGAGTACCAGACGACGACCGACCCGGTCCGTGGGTAGGCGTGCACCACCCGCACGCCGTCGCACTCGGCGACGGCGTCCTCCACGGCGACGGCGCGCCGGGCATCGGAGCGAACCCAGTCGACCTTGATTCGCATCCGACCGGCGGCGTCGGAAACGACTTCCGGCGTCATGTGCTGGTCAGTGATCGTGGTCGTGGACTTCGCCGACGGCCGGGGTGGGTGCCTCTTCGCCGATGCGTTCGCGCGCTTCGGCCATCACATCGGCGATCTTGAGGCGGGCCGATTCGGCGGCTACTTCTGCCTTGCGGGTGCCGCGCAGACCCAGTTCGGCGCTCTTCACCGCGGTCTCGTGCAGGGGTGCTTTCCTGGCGGCTTTCTTGAGCACTTCGTAGGCGGTCACCCCGGCAAGCCCGGTGATCACCGTCGAAGCCGCCTTGGCCAGAAGCACCTGCACCGCCATCATCCGCACCTTTCTACAGGGTTTTCCCGACGCTAACATCCAAATATTGCGATATCAACATGAATCGTCGTGCCAACGCTCGTCCAATTCGGTTCAGGCTGCGGCAAAATATGCGCGGCCTATGTATATGCCGCATCGCGGGGCGCGATGTGCGGCGGCCGAAGTACCCTGGCTTGTCTACTGATTCCGTCCTCGGGTCCCTGCGCCACGAGCGGTGCGATGAGTTCAACCCGGACACGGTGCTTCGAGGAGCAACGAGTCATGAATTTCGGGAGCTACCCGCCAGAGGTCAACTCGGCCCTCATGTTTGCCGGTGCTGGGTCGGGACCGTTCCTGGCCGCGGCCGAGGCGTGGGGTGCGCTCGGCACGGGACTGAATTCGGCGGCGAGTTCGCTCCAGGCCGTGGTGTCGGCGTTGACCGCTGGTCCCTGGTTGGGGCCGTCGTCGGCGTCGATGAGCGCAGCGGCGGCGTCATATGCGGCGTGGTTGCGAGCCACCGCTGCACAGGCCGAAGAAACCTCCGCCCGGGCCAAGGTCGCCGTCGCTGCCTACCAAACCGCGTTCTCGGCGACGGTTCCGCCGCCGATCGTGGCGGCCAACCGCAGTCAGTTGTCGACCCTGGTCGCGACCAATGTGTTCGGCATGAACACCCAGGCGATTGCGGCCACCGAAGCCGAGTACGGGGAGATGTGGGCCCAGGACGCGGCGGCGATGTACAGCTACGCAGCCTCCTCGGCCGCAGCGACCGAGCTGACGCCGTTCGAACCACCCCCGCAGATCACTGACCCGGACGGCGTGGCCAACCAGGCTGCAGCCGGACGGGCCGCGACGGAGAGCGCCGTCCAGCGAGCCTTTGCCGCGGTGCCTAGCGCGCTGCAGAGCGCGGCGACCCCGGCGGCGGCCGCGGAGGACCCATTGCTCCTGCTCGCCGTGCTGGGCGATCTGTCCACCATCACCTTCGGCCTGTCAGCGGCCATCGCCACCCTTGGGCTCGGCGTGCCTGCCAGTGTGCTCGGGGTGGTCAACCTTCCGGTCGCCATCTACAGCACCATGGTGGGTCTGCACAGCGACGAGATCCTCAGCGGCTGGGATGGCGTTATGCCCTTTCCGAGCACGGAGCCGGCGCCGGTGGAGCCGTTTCCGGCGCCGCTGCTCAACTTGCCGGCGGGCACGGTACCGCCGCCGAAGTTGTCGGCCGGTCTGGGTGAGGCCAAAACGGTCGGGGCGTTGTCCGTGCCGCCGACGTGGACCGTCGCCACCCCTTCGGTGCGCCCGGTCGCGTACACGCTGCCGGCGCTAGCTGGATCCGCAGCGGAAGTCGCCGCCGTACCGGTGGCGGGAGCCGGCTCGGCCGGCACGCTCGGTCAGCTGGCACTGGCGGGCATGGCCGGACGAGCCATGGCCGGAACCGTGGGCGCAGGACGGCGCGTCGGCAAGGATGCCGGGAAGGCGGTGGGGGCCGCTCGCGCCAGAACTGCTGGGACCCCCGGCGACAACGCGGCACCCGGCGAAACCGGTGAGCCGACCAACGACAAGCCCCGGGCTGTGGTCACCGGAGTCGCGGCCGAGCTGCGTGAATTCACCAAGCTGCGCGACGAGGGGATTTTGACCGACGAGGAATACACCGAGCAGAAGAACCGCTTGCTGGGTCGCTGAGGCCCCGGTAGGGCGACTGCATCAGTCATCGAGAACCAACGAGACGAGGTATGCGCTGCAGTGGATTTCGGCATCTATCCGCCGGAGATCAACTCCGGTCGGATGTATACCGGTCCAGGACCGGGGCCGATGCTGGCCGCTGGACAGGCTTGGGCCAGCCTGGCGGACGAGCTGCACAGGGCGGTCAACGGATATCAGTCGGAGGTGTCGGAGCTCACCGCAGGGACTTGGACGGGTCCGTCGTCCGCGGCGATGAGCGCAGCGGCCGCGTCATATGTGGAATGGCTCCGCGCTACCGCCGCCCAAGCCGAGCAAACCGCCGCCCAGGCCCGGGTGGCGGCCGCCGCTTACGAGGCCGCGTTCGCGTCGACGGTGCCACCTGCGGAGGTCGCCGCCAACCGCAGCCTGCTGGCAGCGCTGGTGGCGACGAATTTCCTGGGACAGAACACTCCGGCGATCGCGGCAACCGAGGCGCTGTACGCCGAGATGTGGGCGCAGGACAGCCTGGCAATGTACAACTATGCAGCTTCGTCGGCAGCCGCAACGGTGCTGACACCGTTCACCCCTCCGCACCAGAACACCGATCCGGGCGGGACGGCCGGCCAAGCCGCCGCGATCAGTTCGGTTGTGCCGCAAGCGTTGTCCGCAATGGCGGTCCCGGCCCAGTTCGAACAGTTCGAACTCCTGGTCGGCCTGGTCGGACTCTTTCTCGTTGCGCCAACCGAAATAGTGGCCCTTTTCGGGGTCTTACCGGCAGACGTGATCGGCAACTTCGGGGATTTTCCGCTGGCCGGGTTCACCGCTGCCTCGGGAGTCGATGACGACGAGACATTCAGCGCCTGGGACGGGGTGGAGCCGTGGCCCGGTACCGGACCGGCACCCGTGGAGCCGTTTGTGGCGCCGCTGGCGAAGCCGCCCGCGGGCGGGCTGCCAGTGCCGACGATGTCTGCGGCGGTGGCCCGCGCGAACGTGATCGGGGGCTTGACGGTGCCGCCGAGTTGGACCCGGACCGTCGCAGCCGAAATACGCCCGACCGCACTGACCACTCCGTTGGCTGGTGCGAACACGGCAGCGGCGGCAGAACTCGGCGCAGCAAACTCGGTCAATCAGATGGGAGCTGGCGTCATGGCCGCGCAGGCGATGGCCGGCCCGCCGGCCGGCGCGGACGGCCCGAAGAATGGCACGCCGGCGCGGCCCGCCGGCCCCCCCGAGCAAGCACCCACCGAGGATGTCGAGGTAGTGCCCGCTCCGCGGACCGTGATGACCGGCGTGGCTGCCGCGATCCGCGAGATCGCCGTACTGCGCGCCGCCGGACTGCTGAGCGAACAGGAATACACCGAGCAGAAGAAGAGCCTGCTGGAGATCTCGTTCGGCCAGTAGCTCAGCTGGCGGATGCCGGCCCGACTGATCACGCCGGTCCAGATCTGGAGGACGCGGGTTCCCAGGCCAGCTCCAGGCGACGCCGGTACCCAGTACGACCAGGACGGCGCCTACGGCGTCCCCGGCGCACCCGGGGAACCCGGCGGCGTGCCGGCGCCGCCGCCACCCCCGGGCCCACCGTGGGCCACTCCGAAGATCGAGCTGGCGTTGCCGCCCTTGCCGCCGTTGCCGCCCGGGCTGCCCGGCTGCGTCGCAGCACCGCCGGTGCCCCCGGTACCGCCGTCAGCGATCCCGGCAGCCTTGCTGATCGCCTCACCGCCGACGCCACCGGTCCCACCGCCGGCACCACCATTGCCGCCCGTGCCGCCGACGCCACCGGTGAGGTGGTTCGAGCCTTCGCTGTAGGCGATCCCGCCCGTGCCGCCGATACCACCGGCGCCGCTGAGGCTGGAGCCACCCACTCCGCCGGTGCCGCCGACCGCGTCTACCGACGAAGTGGGGTCGTAGATCATCACCTGGCCGCCGGTGCCTCCCTTTCCGCCGTTGCCGGTGGTGGCGTTGCCGCCCGCCCCGCCAGTGCCTGGGTCGACACTGCCGGTGCCGAACGAGTGCGTCCAACCGCCCTCGCCGCCCGCGCCGCCGGTGGTTCCTGCGCCGCCCGCGCCGCCGTCCCCGCCGACTGCCGTCGCCGTTCCGCCGACCAACTGCACTGCGCCGCTGCCACCATTACCGCCGGTGCCGCCGGTTCCCGTACCGGCGTCGCCACCCTGCCCGCCGGTGCCGCCGATCGCGTTCGCGGTGCCGTTGGTGATGGCCACGCCCGCGTTGCCGCCGGCGCCACCGTCGGCGCCACCGGAGCCGCCGGCGCCGCCGTCCCCGCCGTAGGCGTTGCCGGTCCCGCGGGTTGCGCCGTACGCGCCTTCCCCACCGCTGCCGCCGGTGCCCGTTTCGCTGGTGCCGCCGTCCCCGCCGCTACCGCCGAACGCCTCGGCGTCGGCTGTCGCGCTGTCGCTGCTAGCAGTGGCACCGTTCCCGCCGGCGCCACCGGTCCCGGAGGTGGCGGTGCCGCCCGCACCGCCACTGCCGGCCCAGACGCTGCCGTTTCCTTCATGGGTGGCCACCCCGCCGGCTCCGCCGGCACCACCTGAGACACCGGCGCCGCCCGTGCCGCCGTCGCCACCCGCGGCAGCCCCTGCTGAATCGACCTTGGCGTAGTACACGTCACCACCGATGCCGCCCTTGCCACCGGTGCCGCCGGAGGCATTACCGCCGGCGCCGCCGCGGCCGGCGAGCGCGTCGCCCGTCCCTTGGCCGACCACACCGCCACCCCTGCCGCCTTCCCCGCCGGCGACGGCGCCGCTGCCGCCGTCCCCGCCCGTTCCGCCGATACCGTCGCCGGCTCCGTACTGGAATACGACGTTGACCGAGCCCCCCTTGCCGCCGGCGGCTGCCTCGCTGCTGCCACCCGCGCCGCCGTTGCCGCTGCTGGCGTTGGCGGTGCCGGTGGGGTTGTAGCTTTGGGCCCCGCCGCCGTCACCGCCGTCGCCACCGTTGCCGCTGGAGCCGGCGCCCCCGGCGCCACCGTCGCCGCCTGCGGTGAATCCGATGCCTTCGCTGTAGGCATCGCCGCCACGGCCGCCGGTGCCGCCGGTGGTGCCCGCACCGCCGGCGCCGCCCTGACCACCGGTGTGGGGGCCGGCAACGGAGGAGAAGCTGGAGGCGTCGCCGCCGAGGCCGCCGTTGCCGCCGGGCCCGGTGCTACCGCCGTCTGCGCCCGCTCCGCCGGCACCACCGAACGCCGAGCCGGCGCCTTCACTGCTCGCGTTGCCCCCGGCCCCGCCGTGGCCGCCGCCGGCCGCACCGCTGCCTCCGGTGGCGCCCGCGCCTCCGGTGGCGCTGCCCGGCGCAGATGTCGCCGCCTGACCGCCGTCCCCGCCGGTCCCGCCGCGACCGGTGATGCTGTCGCCGCCGAGGCCGCCCATTCCGCCAACGGTGTTGTGGGTGGATCCACTGTTTTCGATAATCGCCATGCCCCCGGTTCCACCGGTGCCGCCGTCACCGGTGGTGCCGTCACCCCCGGCACCGCCGGTGCCTGCCGAGACCTGCCCGATGCCCGCGGTGTAGGCCGAACCGCCGTGCCCGCCGTCGCCACCGGTAACACCATTGCCGCCCACACCGCCGGTGACACCGGTGGCGGTTGCCATCGACCCCTCCAGGAAGATCACCGCGTGGCCACCATCGCCGCCTCGGCCGCCGGTGGTGGCGCCGTCGCCGCCGGCTCCCGCTGCGCCGCCGGTGGCCGATCCGGTGCCGTAGTTGTACGCGATGCCGCCGGCCCCGCCGCCGCCGCCGGTCGCGGTGTCGCTGCTACCGCCGGCGCCGCCGGCGCCGCCGACGGCATTGCCGGTGCCATAGCTGTACGCGTCCCCGCCGTAGCCGCCATAGCCGCCGATCCCGGTAGCCCCCGCCACGCCCTGGCCGCCGGTGGCCGTCCCGGCGCCGTAGACGTAGGCCTTGCCACCGGTTCCGGCCCCGCCGATCCCTGCGGGACCGATTCCGCTGGTCCCACTGATTCCTCCGGTCGCGTCGGCAGTGCCGTAGCCGGTGGCGGTCCCTCCGAAGCCGCCGACGCCGCCCACCTCGGTGCCTTCGCCGCCTGCACCGCCGGCACCGCCGACGGCGTGGCCGGTGTGCGTGGTCGACTCACCACCGGTGCCACCGGTGCCGCCGAAAACGCCGGTGCCGCCGGTGCCACCCTGCCCGCCGACACCGGAGCTGCCTGCCGTGCCGCCGGTGCCGCCGCTCCCGGCGGCACCCCCCTGGCCCGCGATGCCGCCGGTCCCGCCCATGCCACCTTTTTCGATGAGGTTGGTTCCGCCCTGGCCGCCTTTACCGCCGGTACCGCCCCGGCCGCCGTCGCCGTTGGTGCCGCCGTTGCCGGCGCCGCCGGTGCCGCCCTGGCCACCCTTTCCGCCGTCGGTGCCGACCAGGCCGGGGGACATGGCCGAATCGCCCTGCATGCCTGCGCCGCCCTCACCGCCCGCACCGCCTTCGCCGCCCGTGCCCGCCGCACCGGACGCGGCGCCGGCGTAGCCCGTCCCACCGATGCCGGCCGCCCCGCCGGTGCCTCCGTTGCCGCCGGTGCCTGCGCCCGAGCCGGTGTCGACCGCCCCGGTGCCGCCGGTCCCGCCGGTGCCGCCGGTGCCGCCGGTCCCGCCCGCGCCGCCGACGCCGTGCGCGCCTGCCGTCCCGCCGAACAGCGCCCTGGACTGTCCGCCGGCCCCACCTGCGCCGCCGGTGCCGCCGAAGCCGCCCTGTCCACCGTCGCTACCGGTTTCGCCGACACCGCCGCTGGCGGCGGTGCCGGTCGCACCGGCCAGGCCCGCGCCGCCGGCACCACCGGTCCCGCCGACGCCACCAGCCCCGCCCGCCCCGCCGTTGCCCCACAGGATGCCGCCATTGCCGCCGGCCCCGCCGGCCGCGCCGGCGCCACCGGTGCCGCCGATCACCCCGCTCGGCCCGGTCGCGCCGTTCGCCCCGATGCCGCCGGCCCCGCCGGCACCGCCGTGACCGAACAACCCGGCGTCGCCGCCGCGCCCACCGGCCATCCCGGCCGCCCCCGAACCGCCGTTACCGCCGTTACCCCATAACAGCCCGCCGGCCCCGCCGTTGGCACCGGTCCCGGCAGCGCCGTCGGCACCGTTGCCGATCAGCGGGCGGCCCAGCAACGCATTGGTAGGCGCGTTGATGACACCCAGCACGGCTTCTTCGAGACTCTGCAACGGTGCTGCGCTGGCCGCCTCGGCCAGGGCATAGGCCGAACCCGCCCCGAGCAACGTCTTGACGAACTGCGCGTGCGATGCGGCCGCCTGAGCGTGCAGCGCCTGGTACTGCTGGCCGTGGGTGGAAAACAGGGCGGCGATCGCCGCCGAGACCTCGTCCCCGGCGGCGACTGCCACCGCGGTCGTGGCGCCTGCCGCCGCGTGGCTGGCAGTCTGCACCGCCGATCCCACCCCGGACACCTCGCGGGCGGCGACGGCCATGATCTCGGGCACGGCGAACACATACGACATTCGTGGACTCCTTCGACGCGCGGCAACGGGAGACGGCTGGCACGTCGACTCCCGACCGGTCAGTCGCCATCGATAAGCCGCATCGTATAGCTGGGACATCGATAATTTGCTGTTTTCGCGCATTCGCAGTTGCGTTTCAATTCGGCACATAGGAGTCTCAAATGATCTTCGAACAATTCAAGTGATAGATGCATTTCTCGCAGGCCAGCGCGGCCCTCAGCGTGCGCAGTCTCGTCGGCCTGGGTGAATTCGTTGTGCCGCATCGTTTGCCGACCCGGCGGCAGCGCCGGGCCGTGCCGACAGGTGGTGACCGGTGCTCTATACGACTCGTGGCGAACGAATATTGCCGACCGGGCGGTTTCGTTGAATCGGGGCACGCGGAAAAGACTTCAAGCAATTTGCTGAATAGTATTCCACTACCTGGCTGTCACATTCACCGACACCGGCCGCCGGCGCCGAACGACGTGGTGGGCGCCCCCGACGCGGCGCCCGACGGCCGTCCCTGCGAATTGACGAGTCAGTTAATTCGATTTTGCCGTCCGAAAGCTTTCGTCATTTGTCCAGCACCCGGGTGACCTTCTCCGTTTCGACCCGACGCGGCAACGCGCCTGGGTCGGGGTTGGCCACCTGGACCAGCGACCCGCCCACCGACAGCACCGTCAGCAATCGGTCCACCAGGTGCTCGGGCCGGTCCCAGGCCAAGCTGGACAACACCCGATCCTCGCCGGTCAGACTCTGCAACGCCGCGGATTGTGCACAGGCGGCCAGCACCTGGGCCGCAGACTGACCGGCCAGCGCCGGGCCGGGGGTGCGCGCGGGGACGACCTGATCGCCATGCACCCGCACCGCCGTGGCGTAGTCGGTGACGCCGATCGGCAGATCAGGCACCGGCTTGCCGAAGGGATCCAACGACAGCACGGCGACCTCGCCACCATTGGCCGCGTCGTCGGCCTCGTCGAGCCGGTCGATCGTGCACAGCGCGACCTCGGCCGGTCCGTCCCGCACCGCTTCGGCGCCGATCCACCACACCCCGAACAGCACCGCCGCCGTCTGCCAGTGCGCCGGCAGCAGAACGGCGACCCGACTGCCCGGCCCGGCGCCCAGTTCGTCGCGCAACAGATTGGCCGTCTTGGCCGCCCAGTTGGCCAGCGTCACCGCGGACAGCTCGATCCGCTCGCCGGTGGCGTCGTCGTAGTAGGTGATGCGCGGGCCGACCGGGTCGGCGCGCAGCATCGGGTCCAGGATCGCTGCGGACAGCGTGGTCAGGGCAGACACGGCACGGTCAGTTTATGCACTCGGGGTTCTCGGAGCCCGCGGTCAAGATCGGTGACGGCGCCGGGACCGTGCCACCCGTGCTGTTGCCGGCCGCCGCACTCGAGACCCGCGCGGACGTAGCTGTCCCACCGTCGAGTCCGGATCCCGGGCCGGTGTAGTCGTTGGCCAGCACCACCCGCACCGATCCGGCCGGTATCGAGGTGTCGGCGACGACGGGCAGCCCGCCCAACAGTTTGGCGACCTCCTGGGCGCCCAGGTCGTCGGTCTTGGCGACCCGCACCTGACTGCCCTTGACGTGGCCGCCCTCGTTGTTGCCCACCGAGCCGGCGGTAAAGCCCTTGGCGCTCAACGCATCCGACACCGCCGACGCGAGGCCGTTGATGTCGGTGTCGTTGACCACGTTGGCGGTGGTCTTGGCCGGCGTGTAGGCCAGTTCCTCGGTTTTACCCTGATCCTGTTCGTGCAGCAGGCCGCCGACCCACTCCTGAACCTGGTGGGCGTCCACCCGCACCACGCTCTGCATGCCGTCGTCGCTCCAGCCGGCACCGTCGAGCACCGGGATGGTCGCGAACGCCACGTTGCCACCGGCCAGTTGCTGCAGCTGCCGCACGAAATCCATGATGTCCCAACCGGAGGACAACACCACCGAGCGCTGCACGGCCTGCTCGAGTCGTCGCAGGGTGGCGGGACTGGACAGCGTCTTCCCGGAGATCACCCGGTGGGCCAGCGAGGCCATCACCGCCTGCTGGCGCACCACCCGGTCCAGGTCGCCGCGCGGCAGTTCGTGACGCTGGCGCACGAAGCTCAGTGCCTGGGGGCCGTTCAGCTTCTGCCGGCCGGCGGGGAAGTCGGCGCCGGAAAGAGGTTCGTAGACAGCGTCTTTGAGGCACACCTCGACGCCGCCGAGCGCATCGGCGATCAGGGAGAAGCCCAGCAGTCCGATTTCGGCGTAGTGGTCGACGGTGACGCCGGTCAGGTCGGCTACCGTCTTGATCAGCGCTTCGCGGCCCGCCTCGGTGCCGACCGCGGCGGCCTCGCCGGCCGAGGCGCCGGCTTTGACCAGGCTGACGCGCTTGGTCTCGCGGGTCTGTCCGTACACGCCGTTGATCTTGGTCTTGCCCAGGTTGGGGGCCTGGACGTAGGAGTCGCGGGGGATCGATATCGCAGTGGCCGACTTCCCGTTGTCGGGGATGCGGATCAGGATGATGGTGTCGGTGTTGGTGGCTTCCTCGTCGCCGGCGCGCAGCGATGCCAGCTCCTCAGCGGAGAGCGGGTTGCCGTGCGCGTCGGTGCGGCTGTCCAGGCCCACCAGCAGGATGTCGATCGCGCCGTCGTCGGCTCCGTGGCCCAGCGAGGGTGCCGACATGTGGAAGATGCCGTCCTCGAACGACTTCACGTTGCTCCAGGCGACGCCGGTACCGAGTACGACCAGGACGGCCATTGCCGTGCAAACCACACGCATCACACGAGTCACACTCTGCTCAAACACCACTGTAGGTTACTTGCGCAACACCGGCTTTCCGGGTAGCCAGGCTCGGCGTGCCAGACTCAAGACATGTCAGCCAGGCTCGTGATCACCGGTGCGGGCGGTCAGCTCGGCAGCCTGATACGCGCACAGGCCACCCGCGCCGGGCGGAACGTGCTGGCCAGGACGTCATCGGAATGGGACATCACCGACCCCGCCGCGGCCGGGGTGATCGAGCCCGACGACGTGGTGATCAACTGCGCCGCCTACACCGACGTCGACGGCGCCGAAACCGACCAGGCCGGCGCGTACGCCGTCAACGCCGCCGGTCCCGAGCATCTGGCGCGTGCCTGTGCGCGCACCGGTGCCCGACTGATCCATATCTCGACCGATTACGTGTTCGACGGCGCGCAGTCGCGGCCCTACGAGCCGGGCGACCCGACCGCGCCCCAAGGTGTTTACGCGGCCAGCAAGCTCGCCGGGGAACAGGCGGTGCACGCCGCGCTGCCGGACGCCGTCGTGGTGCGCACCGCCTGGGTCTACACCGCTGGGGTGCACCGCAACGACTTTGTCGCGGTCATGCAGCGGCTGGCCGCCGGAGACGGACCGGTCAAGGTGGTCGACGACCAGACCGGCTCACCGACCTACGCCGCCGATCTGGCTGCCGCGCTGCTGGAGTTGGCCGACAGTGACGTTCGTGGGTGCCTACTGCACGCCGCCAACGAGGGTGTGGTCTCCCGATACGAGCAGGCCCGGGCGGTGTTCGAGGAAAGCGGCGCCGACCCGCAGCGGGTCAATCCGTGCGGCACCGACGAGTTTCCGCGGCCCGCCACGCGCCCGTCGTATTCGGCGCTGTCCAATCGGGCCTGGGTGGCGGCGGGACTGGCCCCGCTGCGTCCGTGGCGCAGTGCGCTGGTCGCGGCGTTGACCGCGGCGACCGATCGACCGTTACCCTCAACGCGTGACTGACGTTCTGCCGGTCGTTGCGGTGACCTATTCGCCGGGCCCGCACCTGGAGCGGTTCCTGGCGTCGTTGTCCTTGGCCACCGAACGTCCGGTCAGCGTGCTGCTGGCCGACAACGGCTCCACCGACGGAACACCGCAGGCCGCCGTCCTGCGCTATCCCAATGTGCGGTTGCTGCCCACCGGGTCCAACCTCGGCTACGGGACGGCAGTCAACCGCACCGTCGCCAAGCTCGACCAGCGCGACGAAAACTGGATGGACGACTGGGTGATCGTGGCCAACCCGGACGTGCAGTGGGGCCCGGGCAGCATCGACGCGCTGCTGGACGCCGCTGCCCGGTGGCCGCGGGCGGGTGCGCTGGGCCCGCTGATCCGGGACCCCGACGGGTCGGTGTACCCGTCCGCGCGTCACCTGCCCAGCCTGGTCCGCGGCGGCATGCACGCGGTGCTCGGCCCGGTCTACCCGCGCAACCGGTGGACCCGTGCGTACCGGCAGGAACACCTGGAGCCCAGCGAGCGCCCGGTGGGCTGGCTGTCGGGGTCGTGCCTGCTGGTGCGGCGCGCGGCGTTCGACCAGATCGGCGGTTTCGACGAGCGCTACTTCATGTATATGGAGGACGTCGACCTCGGCGACCGGCTCGGCAGAGCCGGCTGGCAGTCCGTGTACGTCCCCACCGCTGAGGTGCTGCACCACAAAGGCCACTCCACCGGCCGGGACCCGGCCAGCCACCTGGCTGCGCATCACCGCAGTACCTATATCTTCTTGGCGGACCGGCACTCCGGATGGTGGCGCGCCCCGCTGCGCTGGACGCTGCGCGGTTCGCTGGCGGTGCGTTCGCGCCTGATGGTGCGCAGCGCGCTGCGCCGGTCGCGCAAATCGTTGCAGCGGGAACTGGCAGAAGGGCGGCACTGAGTTGGCAACCCACCACGTCGATGCGGTGGTCCTGGTCGGCGGCAAAGGCACGCGACTGCGGCCCCTGACGCTGTCCGCGCCCAAACCGATGCTGCCGACGGCCGGGCTGCCATTTCTCACCCATCTGTTGTCGCGGATCGCCGCCGCCGGCATCGAGCACGTGGTGCTGGGCACGTCGTACCGGGCCGAGGTGTTCGAGGCCGAGTTCGGCGACGGATCCAAGCTCGGCCTGCAGATCGAGTACGTGACCGAGGAGAACGCGCTGGGCACCGGCGGCGGCATCGCGAATGTCGCCCCCAAGCTCCGCCACGACACCGTCATGGTGTTCAACGGCGACGTGCTCTCCGGCGCCGATCTGGGCCAGTTGCTGGAGTTTCATCGCGGGCATCAGGCCGACGTGACGCTGCACCTGGTCCGGGTCGGTGATCCGCGCGCGTTCGGTTGCGTCCCCACCGACGACACGGACCGGGTCGTCGCCTTTCTGGAGAAGACACAGGACCCGCCGACCGATCAGATCAACGCCGGCTGTTACGTGTTCGGCCGCGACATCATCGACCGCATTCCGCGCGGGCGCGAGGTGTCGGTGGAACGCGAGGTATTTCCGTCGCTGCTGTCGGCGGACGACGTCAAGGTGTGCGGATACGTCGACGCCACCTACTGGCGCGACATGGGCACCCCGGAGGACTTCGTGCGCGGCTCGGCCGATCTGGTGCGCGGGATCGCGCCGTCGCCGGCCCTGCACGGGCAGCGGGGCGAGTCGTTGGTGCACGACGGCGCGGCGGTGGCGCCGGGCGCGCTGCTGATCGGCGGCACCGTCGTGGGCCGGGGCGCCGAGATCGGCGCGGGGGTGCGGCTGGACGGCGCGGTGATCTTCGACGGGGTCAAGGTCGAGGCGGGCAGTGTGATCGAGCGCTCGATCATCGGGTTCGGTGCCCGCATCGGGCCGCGGGCGCTGATCCGCGACGGCGTGATCGGCGACGGCTGCGACATCGGTGCGCGCTGCGAACTGCTGCGCGGGGCGCGGGTGTGGCCCGGGGTCTCGATTCCCGACGGTGGGATCCGCTACTCGTCGGACGTCTGAGCTTCCTCCGGGCGGCGGGCGCGATCCACCAGGTACGCCAACGCGTGATCGGTGCCTTCGGGCAGCGCGTCCGCCGGCCACCAGCGCAGGTCGTCGGACTCGTCGCTGATGGCGATCCGGGCACCCGCCGGCGCACGCGCCACGAACTGCAGGTCCAGGTGCCGGGTCGGCTTGCCCAGCGAGCAGGTCAGCGCGTGGACGTGCACGGCAACGAGTTCCGGGTCCAGCGCCAGGTCGGGGATGCCGGACTCCTCGACGGCCTCGCGCAGCGCGGCGGCCTGGATGTCGGCATCGACATCCTGCTCGCAGTGTCCGCCGAGTTGCACCCAGCGGTGCAGCCGGGGATGCAGGGTGAGCAGCACCCGCTCGCCGCTGTCGTCGAGCACCAGGGTCGAGGCGGTGATGTGCCCGGGCTCGCACTCCCGCAGGCACGCGTCCGGGCGGGCCAGCACGAACCCGAGCACGGCCTGGCGCAGCGCGTCCTGGGCGGGTTCGGGCGCCTGCCACCCGGCGAGCAGGTCGATCACCGAATCCCGCAAGCTCATCGGCGGATCAACAGATCCGCGACCGGCGCCGGCTCGCGCGGTTCGATCGCCTCGGCGGGGTAGCCGATTGCGACGGCCCCCAGCGGCTCCCAATCACGGTGCAGGCCAAGCTCTTCGCACACCAGGTCGGCGGCGAAGATCGTCGACCCGATCCAGCAGCTGCCCAGGCCGCGGACCGCCAGCGCAACCAGCAGACCCTGGACGGCGGCGCCGACGGCGACGGTGAACATGGTGTGCTCGGCCTCGGTGCGCGCGGCGTCCGGGTAGCTGTGCGCGCCGTCGGGCACCAGAAAGGGTATGACGACTTCGGGCGCGTCATAGAGAATCTGGCCGCGCGAGACGCGGCGCTCCACTGCATCGGCGGGCTTGCCGTCACCGCTCAGATCGGTCCGCCACTTGTCTTTCATCCGGTCCAGCAGCCGATTTCGGGTGGCCTGGGTCTGCAGCCACACGAACCGCACCGGCCGGGTGTGGTGCGGGGCCGGGGCGGTCAGCGCCTCGGCGACCGCGGCTTCGACCAGCTCCGCCGGCACCGGTTCGCTGCTGAACTGCCGCACCGAGCGGCGCATCAGTTGAGCCTGGCGGTGACCCAGGTCGAGGGCCTCGGCGGTGCCGAGCCAGAACAGGTCTTCGGTGCCTGCGCGCACCAGGTGCCGCGCGGTCGTGCCATTGTCGGCGGGTGCGAGCCCCCGGATCACCGCCACCGGCATCGCGGTCAGCTTGCCCTTCGCCAGGTCGGCTGCCGCCGCGATCTCGTCGGCGACGGCGATCTCAGTGACCACCAGATCATTACCGTGCTGATCGACGGCGCCCGAATAGTTGTGCAGCACAGCTATTCCCGCACTTCCCACCGCAGCGTCGATCTGGCCGTTACGCCAGGCCCGGCCCATGGTGTCGGTGATCACAACGGCGACGGTGACCCCGAGCAGTTCACCCAGCCGCGCCCGCAGCGCGGCGGCACTGCCGTCCGGGTCCACCGGCAGCAGCGCCAATTCCGATGTCCCGACGTTGGATCCGTCCACCCCGGCCGCGGCCTGGATCAGGCCCAGCCGGTTCTCGGTGATCAGGGTGCGTCCCTTGCGGGCCAGCACCCGGATCGCCTCGTCGTCAATCAGCTTACGGCGCAGGGTATCTCGCTGCTCAGGATCCGGCGGAGCCGGCACCAGGCGGCCTTCACATTTGGACACCACCTTGCTGGTGACCACCACCACGTCACCGTCGCGCAGCCATGGCATGGCGGCGGCCAGCGCGGCGCCCAGGTCGTCACCGGGACGGAACTCGGGAAGCCCGGGAACGGGCAGGATCTCGATCCTCCCGGCGGTGCCGTGTTCGCCCGTCGGGGGCAGCGTGGGCTGCCCGGTCATACTGTCACGCCAGCCAGTTCCAGCCCGGCGCGCACCATCTCAGCCGTGGTCGCCGGGTCGCTCATCAGCAGCGGGATGGATCGCACCGCCACAGCGTCGATTTCGGCGCGATCACCCTCGTGGATCAGCCAGCAGTCCAGTATCCCGGTGGTGCCGCGCGCACCGTAATGCCGCCCGACGGCCTCGGCGGTGGAGTCCACGCCGATCACCGATAGACAGGCATCGGCCATGCCGCGCAACGGTTTTCCACCGATGATCGGTGAGTACCCGACCACCGGGGCGGTCGCGGTGCGCAGGGCGGCGCGGATGCCGGGTACCGCCAGGATGGCCCCGACGCTCACCACCGGATTGGACGGTGCCAGCATGATTACGTCGGCTTCGGCGATGGCTGCCATCGCTTCTGTTGTGGCGCTAGCCTTTTCGGCTCCGACGAAGGCGAAACTGTGGGTGGGGACTTGGGCGCGGTAGCGAACCCACCACTCCTGGAAGTGGATCGCTTTGCGCGAACCGTCGGACGGATCGGTGATCACCACATGCGTTTCACAGCGGTCGTCGCTGGCCGGCAGCAACCGCGCGCCCGGCTGCCAACGATCGCACAGTGCGGCGGTGATCTGCGACAGCGGGTAACCGGCGTTGAGCATCTGAGTTCGAATCAGGTGGGTGGCCAGATCGCGATCGCCGAGCCCGAACCAATCGGGTTGCACCCCGTAGCGCGCCAGTTCCTCTTTGGCATGCCAGGTTTCGTCCCGATGACCCCAGCCGCGCTCCGGGTCCACCCCGCCGCCCAGGGTGTACATGCAGGTGTCCAAGTCCGGGCAGATGCGTACGCCGTGGATCCACGCGTCGTCGCCGATGTTGACGACGGCGGTCAGTTCATGACCGGTTTGGTCCGGCCGAGCAAACTGTCCCAGGCCGAGGAAGTGTTGTGCGCCGAGCAGGAAGCGGGCGCCGCCGACGCCGCCGACCAACACGGTGACCTTCACACCGCAGGACAGTACCCGGCGCGCGCGGACGGGTTGTTATCGGTAACCACTGTGGCACAAGGGACTTGTGATAATACTGTGTTCGACACGCCCGAGTGCCGAAACAACAGAAACGCCGAAATTCGGTTACGAGATGGTATGGAAATGCGCCGAAGTGCTTGACCAGGGTCACCGGCACGTGTCTAATCACATCAGTGTCATTTCCCGGTTGGCCGGCCGGTTCCGGTGTCGCAGACCGAGATTCGATCACTTGTTCGAATTGGGTATCTGTACATCAGAACAGTGGTAAACCATTCACTCTCTATCAGTGAGGAGGCGGAGTCATGTCCTATGAATACCTTCGGGGCGTAATGGGGGGCACACCGCACACCACGTCCGGCTCGGTCGTGACGTCTCTGCCGACACCGAAAGCACCCGTCCGTCCTCATCTCAGCGTGGTTCCGGATGCGCCCGCCGCATTCGAGCCCGAGCCACTGCCGGAAGTCCCCGCCGACCAATGGCAGGACAAAGCGCTGTGCGCCCAGACCGACCCCGAGGCCTTCTTCCCGGAGAAGGGTGGCTCCACCCGCGAGGCGAAGAAGATCTGCCTGGGGTGCGAGGTCCGTCATGAGTGCCTCGACTACGCGCTGGCCCACGACGAGCGGTTCGGCATCTGGGGTGGACTGTCCGAGCGCGAACGTCGCCGCCTCAAGCGCGGCGTCATCTAGTCCGCCGCACAAAGTTCAGTCGTCGATCGTCGGGTCGATGACCGACGGCTCCACGTCCAGGTAGATCGCCACCTGGGCCACCAGGATCTCGTGCAGCAGGTCACCGAGTTCGACGGTGTCTTTCGCCCGTCGCTCAATCGGCTTGCGGAACAATACAATTCGCGCCCGCGTCGCGTTGCCGCGGACGTCGACCCCGGCGGGTATCAGACGGGCCAGGGCGATCGGTCCGTCCGCGATCACCTCAGGTGGCCACTGCACGCTGTCGGGATCCTTGGCCGCGATGCGGGGGATCTCGTCGACGGCGACGTCGAGTTCGGCTACCCGCTCACCGACCCGTCGCTCAATGGGTTCGTAGGCCTCCAGCACCGCCATGTCGAACCGCTCGGCGCGGCTGCGCCAGCCCGGCACGGTGGGCGGCAGCAACGGGCCGCGCAGATCGCGGCCCCTGCGCCGGGATCGGTGCCCGAACGTCCCGGCCCACCTGCCCGCAGGCCGACCGCTGCGGCCGGAGCCGCGGGAATCGCTCACGCGCCGATGGTAACGGTTGTACATCGTGGCTAGAACCGATGCGCGTGTCCGGCGCTTGAGCGGCGTTTGCGCACGATAGCCTTTCGCTCGTGAACGTACCCCGTCGCTGCTGCCGGCCCGGGTGTCCGCACTATGCAGTGGCAACGCTGACGTTCGTTTACTCGGACTCCACGGCGGTGGTCGGACCACTCGCTACCGCGCGGGAACCCCACTCCTGGGATCTGTGTGTCGGTCATGCCGGCCGCATCACCGCCCCGCGTGGCTGGGAGCTGGTGCGCCACGCCGGACCGCTCAACGCCGAGCCCACCAATCCCGACGAGGACGACCTGGTGGCGCTGGCCGATGCGGTGCGCGAGGGCGGGGTGCGTGCGAGTGCGGTCGTGAACGGCTTCACCGCGCGGGTCGACGGATACGACGGGTACGACGACATCCCACGCGCCGCTGGGGTAGGGGATCCGGTGCATTCGGCGGGAGCTCACGCCACCGGTGTGCTGGCGCCACCCGAACATCGGTCCGGACGCCGGCGCGGACACCTGCGGGTCCTGCCCGATCCTGCCGACTGAGCGCGCCGAACCGTCGATCGCCAACCGGACCGTTCCGGTCCGCAGTGCCGGCGGGCCGATAGGCTGACGGGCGAAGAGTTCACGTCGTCAGGAGCACCCCACATGTCTTGGCCCGCCGCGGCTGTCCACCGTGTGATCAAGGCCTACGACGTCCGTGGGCTGGTCGGTGCGGAAATCAGCGAGCCCTTCGTCGCCGACGTCGGTGCCGCCTTCGCCCGGTTGATGCGCAGCGAGGGCGCCGGCCGGGTGGTGATCGGTCACGACATGCGCGACAGCTCCCCGTCGCTGGCGGCGGCGTTCGCCGACGGCGTCACCGGTCAGGGCCTGGACGTGGTGCGCATCGGTCTGGCCTCCACCGATCAGTTGTACTTCGGCTCGGGTCTGCTGGACTGCCCCGGTGCCATGTTCACCGCCAGCCACAACCCGGCGGCCTACAACGGCATCAAGCTGTGCCGCGCGGGTGCCAAACCGGTCGGTAAGGACACCGGTCTGACCGTCATCAGCGAGGACCTGATCGCCGGCGCGGCGGCCGGCTACGACGGCCCGGCCGGATCGGTGACCGACCAGGATGTGCTGGCCGACTACGGCGTGTTCCTGCGCTCGTTGGTGAACACCGCCGACCTGCGCCCGCTGCGGGTGGCCGTGGACGCCGGCAACGGCATGGCCGGCCATACCGCCCCGGCGGTGCTCGGTGCCATCGACTCGATCACGTTGTTGCCCTTGTACTTTGAGCTCGACGGCACCTTCCCCAACCACGAGGCCAACCCGCTGGACCCAGCGAACCTGGTGGACCTGCAGCACTTCGTGCGCGAAACCAACGCCGACATCGGCCTGGCGTTCGACGGCGACGCCGACCGTTGCTTCGTGGTCGACGAGCGTGGCCGGCCGGTCTCGCCCTCGACGGTCACCAGCCTGGTCGCCGCGCGCGAGCTGACCCGCGAGATCGGCGCCACCGTCATCCACAACGTGATCACCTCGCGCGCGGTGCCCGAGCTGGTGGCCGAGCGCGGCGGCACGCCGCTGCGCTCGCGCGTCGGGCACTCCTACATCAAGGCGCTGATGGCCGAGACCGGCGCGATCTTCGGTGGGGAACACTCGGCGCACTACTACTTCCGGGACTTCTGGGGCGCCGACTCCGGAATGCTGGCCGCGTTGTACGTGCTCGCGGCGCTCGGTGAGCAGCAGGACCGGCCGCTTTCCGAGCTGACCGCCGACTACCAGCGCTACGAGTCCTCCGGCGAGATCAACTTCACCGTCGCCGACGCGGCGGCGTGCGTGGATGCCGTGTTGAAGGCGTTCGGTGGCCGGATCCACTCCATCGACCACCTGGACGGGGTGACCGCGGACCTGGGCGACGGCCGCTGGTTCAACTTGCGCAGCTCCAACACCGAGCCGCTCTTGCGGCTCAATGTCGAGGGGCGCAGCATCGAGGATGTGGACGCGGTGGTCGCACAGATCAGCGAGGAAATCGCGGCCCGGGCCGACCCACCCCAGGCGGGACCGTGAGCACCGTCGGAGCTGTCGATCTCGAGGACGCCGAGGGTCTGCTGGCCGCCGACCGGGACGGCCTGCTGCGGGCGGCGTCGATGGCCGGCGCCCAGGTGCGCACCGTGGCTGCCGCGCTGGAGGAGGGCGAGCTCGAGTCCCTCGGCGGCAACGACCGGCCGCGCAGCGTGATCTGGGTGGCCGGGCGCGGCCCCGCGGAAACGGCCGGGGCTCTGCTGATCTCGACGCTGGCCACCGACGCTGCGGCGCCGATCGTGCTGGCCACCGAGGCTCCGTCCTGGATCGGTCCGCTGGATGTGCTGGTGGTGGCCGGCGACGATCCCGGGGACCCCGTGCTGGTCGGCGCGGCCGCCACCGGGGTGCGCCGCGGAGCGCGGGTGGTGGTGGCGGCGCCGTTCGAAGGTCCGCTGCGTGACTCCACCGCGGGCCGGGTCGCGGTGCTGGCGCCCCGGTTGTGGGCGCCCGACGAGTTCGGGCTGTGCCGGTATCTGGCGGTCGGTCTGGCGGTGCTGCAGACCGTGGACTCCCGGCTGCCTCTTGATCTGGGGGCGCTGGCCGACGAACTGGACGCCGAGGTGCTGCGCAACAGTGCCGCACGCGAGTTGTTCACCAATCCGGCCAAGATGCTGGCGGCGCGGCTGACCGGGTGCCAGGTGGCGCTGGCCGGGGACAGCGCCGCAACGCTGACGCTGGCCCGGCACGGCAGTTCGATGGTGCTGCGCAATGCGCAGCAGGCGGTCGCCGCCACCGGCCTGGCGGACGCGGTGGCTGCGCTGCGCGGTGGGCCCGGCGGCCACCCCGCGCCGGAACACGACCTGTTCCACGACGAGCAGATCGACGGGCCGCTGCCCCAGCGGTTGCGGGTGCTGGCGCTGACGCTGGCCGCTGAGCGCACGGTGGTCGCCGCCCGGGTGGCCGGGCTGGACGACGTCTACCTGATCGGTGCCCAGGACGTGCCGGAAGCGCCGGCGCCCACCGCTGCTCAGCGCGTCGAGCAGCAACTGGCGGTGCTGGCCGTTCGGCTCGAGATGGCGGCGGTTTACCTGCGATTGGCACGGGGATAGATACAGGGTGGAACTGCTACGCGGAGCCATGCGCACCTACGCCTGGGGGTCGCGCACCGCACTCGCCGAATTCACCGGGCGGCCGGTGCCGGCCGCCCATCCCGAGGCCGAACTCTGGTTCGGCGCTCACCCGGGCGACCCGGCCTTTCTGCACACGCCGCACGGCGAGACCTCGTTGTTGACGGCACTGAGCGCCGACCCCGAGGGCCAGCTGGGCGCGGCGTCGCGGGCACGGTTCGGCGACGTGCTCCCGTTTCTGGTCAAAGTGCTGGCCGCCGACGAGCCGCTGTCGCTACAGGCCCATCCCAGTACCGCGCAGGCGGTCGAGGGGTATCGGCGCGAGGAGCGGCTCGGCATTCCGGTGAACTCGCCGGTGCGCAACTACCGCGACATCAGTCACAAACCCGAACTGCTGGTGGCGTTGCAGCCGTTCGAGGCGCTGGCCGGGTTCCGGCAAGTGGCCCGCACCAGCGACCTGCTGCGGGCGCTGGCCGTCTCCGACCTGGACCCGTTCATCGACCTGCTCGGCGAGGGGTCCGACGACGAATCCGATGCAGCCGGCCTGCGGGCGTTGTTCACCACCTGGATCACCGCCCCCCAGCCCGACCTCGACGTGCTGGTGCCCGCCGTACTCGACGGGGCCATCCAGTATCTGAGCTGCGGGGCCACCGAGTTCGCCGGCGAAGCGCGCACGGTGCTGGAACTGGGGGAGCGCTATCCCGGTGACGCCGGCGTGCTGGCGGCGTTGCTGCTCAACCGCATCAGCCTGGCCCCCGGCGAGGCGATCTTCGTGCCCGCCGGCAACCTGCACACCTATCTGCGCGGATTCGCGCTGGAGGTGATGGCCAACTCCGACAACGTGTTACGCGGCGGCCTGACCCCCAAGCACGTCGATGTGGCGGAACTGCTGCGGGTGCTGGATTTCACCCCGTCCGCCGAGTCGCAACTGCGTCCGCCGATCCGCCGCGACGGCCTGGCCCTGGTGTACGAGACCCCGGCCGACGAGTTCGCGGTCGCGCTGCTCGTCCTCGACGGTGAGCAGCTGGGCCACGAGGTCGACGCGCCGTCCCGCCATGACGGACCGCAGATCCTGTTGTGCGCCGAGGGGGAGCTGACGGTGCACGGCAAGACCGGGTCGCTGACGCTGGAGCGCGGGGCGGCGGCCTGGGTGGGCGCCGACGACGGTCCGATCCGGCTGTGCGCGCGCCAACCGGCCAAGGTGTTCCGGGCTACGGTCGGCTTGTAACCGCCCGCCGGGCCAACCGGCGCTCGCGTTTCTCGCCTACCCACAAGCGCATGTTGTGCGCGATGGTGCGGCCCAGGATGGACGGTGTCGGCACCATATACAAGCTGTCGAGCAGCGAGAAGCGGCGCAGAAACCATTCGCCGAGCACGGGATTGGTCTCGGCGGCGCCCAGGAACTGATCGAACAGCCCGCCCGCCGCGCGGTACCAGCGCGGTTCCGGGTCGGCGACGGCGTGGTGAAAAGTCACGTCGCCGATCGCGTTCATCATCCACACCGGGAAGGTGGTTTTGGCGGTCAGCCGACTCAGCTCGGTGGCCAGGTCCACGTCGGGGGTCTGCAGGGCTTGGCGCAGATTGCGGGCCTGCAACGAGGTCATGGTCATGCCCTGGCCGAAGGTGGGGTTGAAGCTGGCCACCGCGTCGCCGAACGGGATGATTCCGCCCGGGAAGCGCTCCACCTTGTGGTAGCGGCGCCAGCGGCTCACCGGGAAGGCGTGATAGGAGGGGTCGCCGACGGGTTCGGACTGCGCCAGCGCGGCGTTGAAATGGTCCGGCAGCATTTCTTTGGCCAGGCCCAGCATGTCCGGGAAGGTCCGCGGCGGTTTGGTGTGACCCACCCCGAACGTGGTCAGCACCCAGGTGCGGTCCTCGTAATACAGCATCCCCAGCCCGAGCGGCTGGTCGTGGGAGGCCCCGGCGACCACCACCTTTTCCTGGATCAACCCCTCAGGCATCCGGAACCGGTGGGTCGCGTAGTTGATGCCGATGTCCACCGTCGTCTCCGGTGCGCGCTGGTAACCCCACTGCGTCAGCCAGACCGGCAGCCGGGTGCCGCGCCCGGCAGCATCCACCACCAGGTCGGCCGGCACGAACTCGGGATCCTGACCCGGGGTTTCGGGGTCCAGCAGCACGCCGGTCACCCGCTGTGTGGCAGGTTCGAATCGCGGTTCGGCGACGGGACGCTGCACGATCTCGACGTTGGCCAGCTCGAGCACCCGGCGTCGGAGCTGCCATTCCAGGTGCGGGCGGCTCGGCACGTAGGCGGTGAACTCGTCGCGCAGCGTGTGCCCGGTGCCCAGGACGTGTCCGGCCGCCCCCAGGTGGATACAGTCGGGCCGGTTCTCCAGCATCGGCACGCCCGCGGCGACCATGTCGTTGAGCAGGCCCGGAAACAGGCTCTCGAACTCGTTGGCCCCGCGGGCCATCAGCATGTGCAGGTGCCGGTCCTGCGGGACGGCGGCCCGGCTGGCCGGCTCGCCGGGCAGCTCGTCCCGCTCGAACACCGTCACCTGCGTATAGAAGTCCGACAGCACCTTCGCCGCGGACAATCCGGCGATGCTGGCACCGATGACTATTGCGTGATTCTTGTTCTCCGCGCTCCCCACCATTTGGGCAGAGTACCCAGTACTGTCCGGTCCATAAGTGATTGAAGGGGCGTGCTCGGATGGCAGATCGCTGGCGCAGGAAAACGGTCGAGCAGTCGATCGCCGACACCGACGAGCCGAGCACCCGGCTGCGTAAGGAGCTCACCTGGTGGGATCTCGTCGTCTTCGGTGTCTCGGTGGTGATCGGGGCCGGCATCTTCACCGTCACCGCGTCGACCACCGGTGACATCACCGGCCCCGCCATCTGGATTTCGTTTCTGATCGCGGCGGGTACCTGTGCCCTGGCGGCGCTGTGCTATGCCGAATTCGCCTCCACGCTGCCGGTGGCCGGCAGCGCCTACACCTTCTCCTACGCCACCTTCGGCGAGGTGCTGGCCTGGGTGATCGGCTGGAATCTGGTGCTGGAACTGGCCATCGGCGCGGCGGTGGTGGCCAAGGGGTGGTCGAGCTACCTGGGCACGGTCTTCGGGTTCGCCGGCGCGGTCCAGCACTTCGCGTGGTTCACCTTCGACTGGGGCGCGCTGCTGATCGTCACGCTGGTGGCGGTCCTGCTGGCGCTGGGCACCAAGTTGTCGTCCCGTTTCTCCGCCGTGGTGACCACCATCAAGGTGGCGGTGGTGCTCCTGGTGGTCGTCGTCGGGGCGTTCTACATCAAGGGCGCCAACTACCGGCCGTTCGTGCCCGAACCCGAGGTCCAACACGGCGGCAACGGACTGGACCAGTCGGTGCTGTCGCTGATCACCGGGGCGGGCGGCAGCCACTACGGCTGGTATGGCGTGCTGGCGGGTGCTTCGATCGTGTTCTTCGCGTTCGTCGGCTTCGACATCGTCGCCACCATGGCCGAGGAGACCAAAGACCCGCAGCGCAACGTGCCGCGCGGCATTCTGGCGTCGCTGGGCATCGTCACCGTCCTCTACGTAGCGGTCTCGGTGGTGTTGTCCGGGATGATCTCCTACACCCAGCTCAAGACCGTCGATCACCACTCGGCCAATCTGGCCACGGCGTTCCAGGCCAACGGCGTGCACTGGGCCAGCGGCATCATCTCGGTCGGTGCGCTGGCCGGCCTGACCACGGTGGTGATGGTGCTGATGCTGGGTCAGTGCCGGGTGCTGTTCGCGATGGCCCGCGACGGTCTGCTGCCGCGCGGCCTGGCCAAGACCAGCGCCCGGGGCACCCCGGTCCGCATCACCGTGCTGGTGGCGGTCGTGATCGCGGCCACGGCTGCGGTGTTTCCGATCGACAAGCTCGAGGAGATGGTCAACGTCGGCACGCTGTTTGCGTTCGTGCTGGTCTCGGCCGGTGTCATCGTCCTGCGCCGCACCCGCCCGGACCTGCAGCGCGGGTTCAAGGCGCCGTGGGTGCCGTTGCTGCCGATCGCCTCGGTGTGCGCGTGTCTGTGGCTGATGCTCAACCTCACCGCCCTGACCTGGGTGCGCTTCGGGGTGTGGCTGGTGATCGGGGTGGTCATCTACGTCGGATACGGACGGCGGCATTCGCTGCAGCGGGGTCGTGCGGCGCAGGTGGAGGTCAGGACGCCGTAGACAAATGGGATGTCTTTGAGCACTTGATTTACAAACATGGCCCCTTTGTCTAGACAAGAGACGCAAACTGCCGTAATGTCCAATCTCATCGTGGTGTGACACACAAGGAGGTTTGGCATATGACCACCCAGATCGACGCCCAGGCGACGGGAGCTCCGGCAACGGAGTGGCGCGACAAGAAGCGCTACCTGTGGCTGATGGGACTCATCCCCCCGACGGCGCTGTTCGTGATGCTGCCGATCAGCTGGGGGCTCAACCGGCTGGACTGGCACTTCGCGGCGCAGGTGCCGCTGTGGATCGGCCCGATCCTGCTCTACATCCTGCTGCCGCTGCTGGACCTGCGGTTCGGCCCCGACGGCCAGAACCCGCCCGACGAGGTGATGGAGCGGTTGGAGAACGACAAGTACTACCGGTACTGCACCTACATCTACATCCCGTTCCAGTACCTGAGCGTGGTGCTGGGCGCCTACCTGTTCACCGCGTCGAACCTGCACTGGCTCGGCTTCGAAGGCGGCCTGGGCTGGTTCGGCAAGATCGGCGTGGCGCTGTCGGTGGGTGTCCTCGGCGGCGTCGGAATCAACACCGCCCACGAAATGGGCCACAAGAAGGACTCCCTGGAGCGCTGGCTGTCCAAGATCACCCTGGCCCAGACCTGGTACGGCCACTTCTACATCGAGCACAACCGCGGCCACCACGTGCGGGTCTCCACTCCGGAGGACCCGGCGTCATCCCGCTTCGGCGAAACGTTCTGGGAGTTTCTGCCGCGCAGCGTCATCGGCAGCGCCCGCTCCTCGGTGCACCTCGAAGCGCAGCGGATTCGCCGGCTCGGCAAGAGCCCGTGGGACCCCCGCACCTACCTGTCCAACGACGTCCTGAACGCCTGGGCCATGTCGGTGCTGCTGTGGGGCGTGCTGATCGCGGTCTTCGGGGTGAGCCTGATCCCGTTCATGATCATCCAGGCAGTGTTCGGCTTCGGCCTGCTCGAAGCCGTCAACTACCTCGAGCACTACGGGCTGCTGCGGGAGAAGAAGGAGAACGGCCGCTACGAGCGGTGCGCCCCGGTGCACAGCTGGAACTCCGACCACATCGTCACCAACCTGTTCCTCTACCACCTGCAGCGGCACAGCGACCACCACGCCAACCCGACCCGGCGCTACCAGACGCTGCGCAGCATGGCCGGCTCGCCCAACCTGCCCAGCGGGTACGCCTCGATGATCACGCTGACCTACTTCCCGCCGCTGTGGCGCAAGGTGATGGACCACCGGGTGCTCGAGCACTACGACGGCGACATCACCAAGGTCAACCTGCACCCGCGGCTGCGGGCGAAGCTGCTGGCCAGGTACGGGGCCGCCCACGAGGTGGCCG